>JADZBR010000052.1 GCA_020852035.1 Caulobacteraceae bacterium | reverse complement strand
TTGGTCTTGCGCGACAGGCAGCTTTTGCACTGGCGGCATTCGGGCGTGTAGAGCGGGATCACGTGGTCGCCGACGGCCACGCTGGTGACGCCGGCGCCGACCTCGACCACCACGCCCGCGCCCTCGTGGCCGAGGATCGAGGGGAAGAGGCCCTCTGAATCCAGGCCGTCGAGCGTGTAGGCGTCGGTGTGGCAGACGCCCGTCGCCTTGATCTCGATCAGCACCTCGCCGGCCTTGGGGCCCTCCAGGTCGACCTCGACGATCTCCAGCGGCTGCTTGGCGGCGAAAGCGACGGCGGCGCGGGTCTTCATGGGCGGTCCTCGTGCGGTGCGATGCATCCTTCGGAGCGGCCGCTCGCGCGAACGCCCCTCGATGACGATCTCAGTAGCGCACAAACCGCGTCGTGGTGAGGCGCGATCCGCAAACCCCCCGCGCGCGGGGCTGGCCAGATCAGGCCACGCCGAGCTTGCCGCGTTCGCCCTCGCGAGGGGCCGCTAGCTCCTCGGGGGTCAGGAACTCGGCCAGATCCTCGACCTCCAGGAACGGTCGGATCTCGATCCGTCCCGAACCGGTCGGCTTGGGCGAACGCCTGGCCCAGGCGATGGCCTCGTCCATGTCCTTGACCTCCCAGATCGAGAAGCCGGCGATCACGTCCTTGGTCTCCGTGAAGGGGCCGTCGATGACCAGCGCCTCGGGGCCGTCGAAGGCGATGCGCTTGCCCTGGCTGGTGGGCTTGAGGCCCGCGCCGGCGACCATCACGCCGGCCTGCACCAGTTCCTCGATGAACCGATCCATCGCCGCGAAAGCCTCCGCCGTCGGCGGCTCGCCCCGCTCGCTGGACTCGTCGGCGATACTGAACACCATGACCCGCATGATCGTCTCCCTGCCTGGCCTGCCTCTGTCGGCGGCTCGACGGGACGACGAAGATGACAGCCCCGCGCCGACACCGCCGCGGATTTTTTGTTCCGATCCGGCGGCTCCCAGGCGTTGGTCAGCGGGCTTTGCGAAAGTGCGGTTCGAAGCCGGCGGGGACATCCATCGTGTGGCGAGCGTGGCGCGCGATCTGGATTCAAACAAATGTTTAAAACGCCGCTGCGGATGCGGACATCGCGGTCGATATTTTTGCGATCTGCCGATCCGGTTTTCGATGAAACATCGCTTCTGAGGTTGAGGAGCTTCAGCTCCGCGAGGGAAGGATCATGGCCAAGACTCAACGATGGGCGTTGCCGATGACTGGATTTGGCATGCGGCAGTTCGTGTTCGGAGGTCTGTTGCTGGCCCTGGCGGCCTGCAGCGACGCTGGCGGGCAGGCGGCGCAGGGGGGGGCGCAGCAGGGCTTCCAGGGCGTTGCGCAACAGTTTGGAGGCGGTCCGCAGCAGGGCGGCGCGCCGCAGGGGCCTGGAGGTGGTCAACAGGCGTCCGCAGGCCAGGCCGAGCAGGCCCTGCAGGGGCTTTACGCAATCCGGCAACAGCAGTGCCAGAGCGGCAACCAGCTGGCCTGCCAATCGCTGGGCGAATTCCCCCGCCACAGCCAGCAGCTCGCCCAGGCCGGTCAGGCCTGCCGCTCGGGCGACCAGCAGGCCTGCGGGGCGTACAGTGCGCTGTCGCAGCGCATCCAGACGGCCTACGCCGAGAGCGCCCAGGTGATGCAGGCCGGGGCGCAGAGCGAGGCGCAGATGAACGCCTGGCGGGCGCAGATGAACGCCAATCACGCCGGCAACATGGCGCGCCTGAACGCTCAGGCCGCCGCGGGCCAGGCGGCGCACCAGGCGCGGCAGGAAAGCTATGCGGCCCAGAACCAGGCCTGGGCGAACAACCAGGCCGCGGCCGAGCGCAACACCGGCCGGTTCAACGACTACATCTATGAAGGAACCACCATGGACGGCGGCGGCGTGCAGACCCGCGTTCCCTACGGGTCGACAGGCTACACCGATGGTCAGGGCCATGTGACCGTGGTCCCGCAGGGCGGCGACGGCCCAGACGGCTGGCAGGAGATGACCCCGACCTACGCGGCGCCGCAGTAGCCCGCGAAGGGCGCGGTAGCGGATCGCTAGCTTCCGCGTTCCGCCTTCTGGCGCGCCAGCTTGTCCAGCACCCGCCCGCGGCCGCGCGAGAGGGCGGTGACCACGCCCCGGAACGTCCGCACCTCCTGCTCGGTCCAGCGGCCCTTGGCCAGCGCCGCGCGCAGGTTCTGGATCATCGAGGGGCGCTTTTCCGGCGGGTGGAAGAAGCCGGAGGCGTCGAGTTCGCGCTCGAAGTGCTCGTAGAGGCCCAGCATCATCGCCCCGTCGGCCGGCGGGGCGGCGTCCTGGAAGTTGGGCGGGGCGGCGGCCTCAATGGTCAGGCGCCATTCGTAGGCGTTGATCGCCACCGCCTGGGCGAGGTTCAGCGAGCGGAAGCGCGGGTCGATGGGGATGGTCACCACGGCCTGGCAGAGGGCGATGTCGGCGGTCTCCAGGCCGGCGCGCTCGCCGCCGAAGAGCAGGCCGGTCTTCAGCCCTTGCGCGGCGGCGCGGGCGAGTTCGGCGGCGGCTTTGCGTGGGGTGATCACCGGTAGGGTCAGTTCGCGCGGGCGGGCGGTGGTGGCGAAGATCACCTGCAG
>JADZBR010000051.1 GCA_020852035.1 Caulobacteraceae bacterium | reverse complement strand
GCTGGCCAAGCCGCGGGTCGATATCGGCCTCGCCACCAACGACATCGAACCGATGCTCCGCTTCTGGCAGGGCGAGGCGGGCGTGCCGTTCGACCACCTGCTGCCGATCCGCAAGGGGCAGGACCAGCACCGCCACGACGCCAACGGCTCGGTGCTGAAGATCAACCACCGGGCCGACCCGATCCCCGACGCGCCGCCGAGCGGCTATGTCGAGCTGCTGATCGCCCGCGAGGGCGTGGAGGCGCCGCGCGAGCTGGCCGATCCGGAGGGCAACCGCGTGGTCCTGGTTCCGCCGGGCTGGCGCGGGATCGGGCAGGTCGGCATCCGGCTGGGCGTGCGCGACGTGGCGGCGCACCGGCGGTTCTACACCGAGGCGTTCGGCCTGGCCGAAGAGCCCTGGGACGGCGGCGCGGCGTTCCGGGCCGGGGAGACGCTGCTGATCGTCGAGCCCTCGCCGGATGCGCCGTCGGACGCCGGGATGCAGGGGCGCGGCTGGCGCTACATCACCTTCCAGGTCTTCAAGGTCGACGACGAGCACGCGCGCGTGGTCGCCGCCGGCGGGCGCGAGGCGATGGCGCCGACCACGCTCGGGACCACGGCGCGCATCTCGATGGTGCGCGACCCGGACGGCAACTGGATCGAGCTGTCGCAGCGCGCCTCGATCGTCGGGTCGATTTCCCCTCCCCCTTGAGGGGGGAGGGGTTAGGGGTGGGGGTGGCGCTGACTTTCCGGAGAGGGCGCGGAGGTTGAACCGCCGCCACCCCCGTCCCCGACCCTTCCCCCCTCCAGGGGGAGGGGAGATAGTGCTCGAAACGGGAGGAAGACGATGGGAACGCGCGCGGTGGTGCTGGGCGGCGGTGGGCCGGTGGGAATCGCCTGGGAGTCCGGGCTGATCTCGGGGCTCGCCAGGAGCGGGGTCGACTTCGGCCAAGCCGACTTCATCATGGGCACCTCGGCGGGGTCCTTCGTCGGCGCTCGGCTGGCGATGGGCGAGGCGGCGGAGAGCCTGGTGGCGCCGTTCCTGAAGATGCAGGCGGGCGCGGCGCCCGAGCGGCATGCCGGGGCGGCCAAGACCCGCGCGCCGGCCGACATGAGCAAGCTCGCCACCCTCATGGCCGAGGCGGTGCGGCGCGAGCTCGGCGCCTGGGCGCTGGAGGCAGAGACCGTGAGCGAGCAGGCGTTCATCGAAAGCTTCGGCTCGGCCTTCTCCAGCCTGCCCGACGACTATTGGCCCGAGCGCGCCTACGCCTGCACAGCGGTCGACACCGCGAGCGGCGAGTTCCAGCTGTGGACGAAGGAGAGCGGCGTGGGGCTCGTCCGCGCGGTGGCCTCGAGCTGCAGCGTGCCGGGCGTCTATCCGCCGGTCACCATCGCCGGCAAGCGCTACATGGACGGCGGCATGCGAGCCAGCACCAACGCCGACATGGCGACCGGCTACGACTTGGTGGTGCTGGTCTCGGTGCGCCTCAGCGCCGAGGACACGCCGATGGCCCAGCGTCTGCGCCAGACCACCGAGCGTGAGATCGAAACGCTGAAGGCCGGCGGCGCCGAAGTGGTGCTGATTTCGCCGGACGCGGCCAGCGCCGCGGCGATGGGCGTCAACCTGATGGACTTCCGTCAGCGCCGCCCGGCCGCCGAGGCCGGTCTGGCGCAGGGCGAGGCGGAGGCCGCGCGGCTAGCCGCCGCCTGGGGCTGAGAGCTTCGTTGAAGATGGCGGGATGTCGTGCGGCTTGGTGGCCGGCACCAGGAAGCCGTACACGCCCATCTTGCCGGTCGCATAGTCGACAGAGACGATCTGGTCGACGTCGATCGGAATGTTCGAGGAGTTGAGGCCCCGGTTAGGGTCCTCCTCGGGGCGGTAGCCCTGCAGCACGACGCCCGTCTCGCCGGGCATCACCGCCTCCAGCCGGGTCATCGGCAGGGTGACGGTCCAGGCGGGCTTGCCGTTCGGGCCGGTGACGCGGGTCAGCTGCAGACGGCCTTCGTCGCCCAGCCGGTCCTTGTGCAGCACCAGCATGCTGTCGGGCTTGAAGAGCATGATCGGCAGGCTGTTGGTCACCCCGTTGGTGAGCAGGCCCGCATGCAGATATTCCTGGCCCTCCGGCAGAGGCTTGAAGTTGCTGAAGGTCGGGCGGGGGCCGAAGAAGGTCTCCTTCGAGCCGACCCGGGCCTGCCACATGCGCGTGCGCGGATGCTTCTCCGGGTCGATGCCGCCGATCGCGCCCTGTTCGGCGAACCCCTTGGCCTCGGCGTCGTCGAGCAGGCCGAACCAGCCGTTGCGGGTGAACAGCGCGCGTTCCATGAACATCCAGGTGCCGACCCCGCCGGCCCAGCGCGCGGGCAGGAAGACGCCCTCTGCGGGCTGCGCGGGCGGCGGCGTCGGCGGCGTCGCCTTCAGGTCCGCGCCGTTCAGCCGCCACTCGCGGCCGTCGGCGGCGGTGAAGGACAGGCCGCCCGCGTCGAACTTGTAGTAATTGTCCTCGGTCGGCAGCAGCGACTTCAGCGCCGGGTTGGCGGCCTCGATCCTGGCCACGTCGGCTGCGACCGAGCCGTCTTTCGTCGAGAGCCCGATGAGGCCGGTCGGCTGCAGCACCCACAGCTTGCCGCCGGAGACGCCGAGCAGGGCGCGGCCCATGTTGACGCCGCTGCGCTGCTGGGTGACCCGCTGGCGCCAGACCGGCTTGGCGTCAGCCGCGTCGAAGGCCCAGACGTCGATGTAGAGGTCGGTGTAGGCATTGCCGCTGGAGCCGCGGCGCGAGGTGATCGGCTTGTAGGTCTTCCACTGGCTGGTGAGGACGAACACCCGGTCGCCCTCAGGCGTTGCGGCGCGGATCGGCTCGCGGTGGATATCGGCCTGGCTCGGGGAGACGGTGCAAGCGGCGAGCAGCAGCAGGGGGGCGGCAAGGGCCAGAAGGAAGGGGAGGTGCGCGCCGCGCCGCCGGCGGCTGTCCGCCACGATGAACCCGAACATCACCGCCCTCCAGGTTGAGGGCGAAGCTTGGGCGACATCCGGCGCACGGCCAAGCTGAATCGGCGTCCGCGATGAAGCAGCCTGAACGGCCGAGAGCGCCGCCCAAATCCTTCCCCGTTGCACGGGGGAGGATTTCAGGCCTTGCGGGCGTTCGCCGCCGCGACGCCGGCGCGGGCGAGGGCGTTGCGGGTGTCGACCACCACCGGCACGGCGGCGGCGAGGGCGGCGTAGTCGACGCCGTCGTGGTCGGTGCAGATGACGGCGGCGTCGTAGTCGGAAAGGGCCGCCCAGGCGGCGGAGGTCATGCCGGCGATCTCGGGGTGCTCGGCGAGGTCCGGCGCGGCAGGGATGAAGGGGTCGTGGTAGGCCACCTCGGCGCCGCGCTCGCGCAACAGGCGGATGACGTGGATCGCCGGGCTTTCGCGCAGGTCGTCGACGTTCTTCTTGTAGGCCAGGCCCACCACCAGCACGCGGGCGCCGTTCACCGCCTTGCCGGAGATGTCGCTCAGCGCGCGGGCGGTGGCCTCGACCACGCGGGCGGGCATCGCGGTGACCACGTCGCCGGCCAGTTCGATGAAGCGGGTCGGCTCGCCGTGGGCTCTGGCCTTCCAGGTCAGGTAGAAGGGGTCGATGCCGATGCAGTGGCCGCCGAGGCCCGGGCCCGGATAGAAGGGCATGTAGCCGAAGGGCTTGGTCCTGGCCGCGTCGATCACCTGCCAGATGTCGATGTCGAGGCTCTCGAAGACCACCTTCAGCTCGTTGACCAGGGCGATGTTGACCAGCCGGAAGATGTTCTCGGTGAGCTTGGCGGCCTCGGCGGTCTTCAGGTCGGCGACTTCCACCACCTGGGTGAGGGCGCCGTAGAGGGCGCTGGCCATGCGGCGCTCGGGCGCGGTGTCGGCGCCGACGATCTTGGGGGTCGAGGTGGCGCCGAAGTCGATGTTGCCGGGGTCCTCGCGCTCGGGGCTGTAGGCGAGGGCGAAGTCGACGCCGCTGGCGAGGCCGCTGACGTCCTCCAGGATCGGGCGGACGATCTCGGCGCTGGTGCCGGGGTATGTGGTGGATTCCAGCGCCACCAGTTGGCCGGGACGCAGGTGCTCGGCGACGGTGCGGGTCGCGGCCTCGACGAAGGAGAGGTCCGGTTCGCGGTGGGCGTCGAGCGGGGTCGGCACGCAGAGCAGGATGGCGTCGGCGTAGGCCAGGCTCGAGGGATCGGTGGTCGGCTGGAAGAGGCCCGAGGCGGCCATCAGCTTCACCCGCACCGGGTCGATGTGGCTGATGTAGCTTTCGCCGGCGGCGAGCGCGGCGACCTTGGCGGCGTCCGGCTCGTAGCCGACTACGCGCAGGCCCTTGGCGAGGAAGCCCTCGGCGAGGGGGACACCGACGTAGCCCAGGCCGACGATGCCGACGGTCAGGTCGCGGGCTTCAAGCCGCCGCACGAAGGCGTCGGCCATCGCCTCGGCGCGGGCGGCCTGGCTCAAGCGTTCCTGCCGTGGAAGGCGCGGACGTGGCCGATGATCTGGTCCTGCACGTCCTTCTCCAGATAGGGGTGCATCGGCAGGCTGATCACGGTCTGCGCCTTGGCGTCGGTCACCGGCAGGCCGCCGGGGCCGGTGGGATAGCCTGAGTAGATCTCCTGCCGGTGGATCGGGATGGGGTAGTAGACGGCGGTCGGCACCCCTTGCGCCTTCAGGTGCGCGCCGAGGCCGTCGCGATCCTTCGCCTCGACGGTGTACTGCGCCCAGACCGAGACGCCGCCGTGGATCACCTTAGGCGTCGCGACAACGTCCGAGAGGCCGTCGGCGTAGCGGTCGGCGACCGCCTGGCGGAGCATGATCTCCTCCTCGAAGACCTTCAGCTTCTCCAGCAGCACGGCGGCCTGGATCGTGTCGAGCCGGCTGTTCAGGCCGACGCGCATGTTCAGGTACTTGGTCTCGTGCGCGAAGGTGCGGCCGGCGAGGTCGCTGGCCGTGGCCTTGCCGTGGACGTGCAGGCTGTCGAGCAGCTCGTGCAGGGCCGCGTCGTCGGTGAGCACCGCGCCGCCGTCGCCGTAGCAGCCGAGCGGCTTGGCGGGGAAGAAGCTGGTGGTGGTGATGTCGGCCCAGTGCAGGGGCTGTTCGCCCAGCAGGCTGCAGCCGAAGCCCTGGGCTGAATCGGAGATCAGCTTCAGGCCGTGCTTCTGCGTCACCTCGGCGATGGCCGGATAGTCCGCCGGCTGGCCGAAGAGATCGACGGCGATCACCGCCTTGGGGGTCAGCTCGCCTCTGGCCTTCACCGCTTCGATGGCGGCGTCGAGGTGCGCCGGGTCGAGGTTATAGGTGTCCGGCAGGATATCGACGAACACCGGGGTCGCGCCGACCAGGATGGGCGCCTCGCCGGTCGCGGCGAAGGTGAAGCTCGGGCAGAAGACCGCGTCGCCAGGGCCGGCGCCCAGGGCCATCAGCGCCAGCACCAGGGCGTCGGTGCCGTTGGCGCAGCCGAGGGCGTGCCTGGCGCGGCCGAAGGCGGCGAGCTTCTGCTCAAACTCGGCGACCTGCGGGCCGAGCACATAGGCGCCGGACCGCACGACCCCGAGGATCGCCTGCTCCAGCGGCTCGCCCAGGCGGCGCCTCTGCGCGCCCAGGTCGATGAAGGGAATGGACATGGCGGCGCCTATGCCATGCGCCGCGGCTCAGGGTCCAGACACGGAGGGTTTCGCGGCGTTGCGCCATCCTTCCCCCGGTACGGGGGAAGTGGCCTGAGATCGCGTAGCGAGCGAAGGTCGATGGGGGAGGTGGGTGACCCACTCTCAGGCCTCCCCCATCGACCCTCGGCTACGCCTTCGGGCCACTTCCCCATTCTGGGGGACGGCAGATCAGATCGCCCGCGCGCGGCCTTCCCAGTAGGGCGCCCGCACCTTGTTGCGCTGGATCTTGCCGGCTTCGCTGCGGGGCAGGTCGGTGACGAAATCGAGGCCGCGGGGGACCTTGTAGCCGGGCAGGTTGGCCTTGGCGAAGCCGAGTATTTCGGCCTTGAGCTGCTCGCTCGGCTCATAGCCGGGCTCCAGCAGGATGACCGCGCGAACCTCCTCGCCCCATTCGTCATTGGGCACGCCGACGGTCGAGGAGTCGGCGACGGCGTCGTGCTTGATCAGCTCGTTGTCGATCTCCTGCGGGTAGATGTTCACCCCGCCGGAAATGATCGTCTCGGCGTTGCGGCCGGTGAGGAAGAGGTAGCCGTCTTCGTCGAAATAGCCGACGTCGCCCATCGTGAAATAGTCGCCCAGACGCGAGCTCTGGGTCTTGGCGTCGTCCTTGTAGTAGGAAAAGCCGCCGCCCGGCGGCAGCTGGTGGTAGATGGCGCCGGCCACTCCGGTCGGGCACTCCTCGCCATTCTCGTCGATGATCTTGGAACCGAGCAGTTCGGGGCGCTTGCCGACGCTGCCGGGCTTCTTCAGCCACTCCTCGGAAGTAATGGTGAAGCCCG
>JADZBR010000050.1 GCA_020852035.1 Caulobacteraceae bacterium | reverse complement strand
TGATCGCGTCTCGCTCGGCGCCGACGCAGGCGTCCGCCAGCTCGGCCACCGCCAGGGCGGCGACGAAGGAGACCTGGGCGGCGTCGGCGGCGGACTTGTCGGTGGTGCAGAGATAGGTGGCGGCGAGATTGCCGACCGGGCTCTCCCAGTCCCGCCCGCGACGGCCCCGGCCGGCGGTCTGGGTCAGGGCGGTGATCCACAGCGGGCCGCCCTCCCCCGCCTCGGCTCGGCGGCGGGCCTCGGCGTTGGTGGAGTCGATCTCGTCATAGGCGAGGATAGGCGCGCTCATCCTTCTCCCCTTGCGGGAGAAGAGCCCACTAGCTGAACCTGAATGACGCCGCCGCCAGCTTGGCCAGCGGATCCAGCCAGGTCAGGGCCACCAGCACCACCGGGAAGGCGAAGACGGCGCCGGCCAGGGCCACGGCGCGGGCTTCGAGCCCCGGCTTGTCGACGGGCCCGGCGGCGGTGTCGAACCACATCACCTTGATCAGGCGCAGGTAGTAGAAGGCGGCGACCACGCTGCCGACCAGGGCGATCACCGCCGGGATGGCCAGGCCCGCGCCGATGGACGCCTTGAAGACGTAGAACTTGGCCCAGAAGCCGCTGAACGGCGGCAGGCCCAGCGCCGAGAGCGAGAAGGCGGTCATGGCCAAGGCGAGGCCGGGACGTTCCTTGAAGAGCCCCGCCATGTCGTCCATCGTCTCCATCGGCCGGCCCTCGCGCGAGAGGGCGGCGAGACAGGCGAAGAAGCCGGTCACGTCGATCATGTAGAGGACCATGAACATCAGCATCGACTGCACGCCCTCTTGCGTGCCGGCGGCCAGCCCCAGGATGGCGTAGCCGATGTTGGCGATCGAGGAATAGGCCCAGAGGCGCTTGAGGTTGTTCTGCGCCAGGCCCGCGAAAGCGCCGACCGCCACCGAGGCGATGGCGATGATGACGAGGATCTGGCGCCAGTCGCCCAGCGCTTCGGCGAACCCGTCCTGCAGGAGCCGGGCGAACAGCACCATCGCCGCCAGTTTCGGCGCGGCGGCGAAGAAGGCGACCACCGGGGTCGGGGCGCCCTCGTAGACGTCCGGCGTCCACATGTGGAACGGCGCGGCGGAGACCTTGAAGGCCAGGCCGCAGATCAGGAAGACGAGGCCGAAGAGCACGCCGTTGCCCGTGCCGCCCTGCACCGCGATCGCGATCTCGTCGAAGCGGGTCGAGCCGGCGAAACCGTAGACCAGGCTGGCGCCATAGAGCAGCAGGCCCGAGGACAGCGCGCCGAGCACGAAGTACTTGAGGCCCGCCTCGGACGCCTTGGGGTCGTCGCGGTGGAAGGCGGCCATGACATAGAGCGCCAGCGAGTGCAGCTCCACGCCCATGTAGAGCGAGATGAGGTCGCCGGCCGAGGCCATCATGCCCATGCCGAGGGCGGCCAGGATCACCAGCACGGCGTACTCGAAGCGCCGCGCGCCGCGATGGGCGAACCAGCGGTCGCCCAGCGGGATGGCGATGGCCGAGAAGCCGTAGATCGCCACCTTGGCGAAGCTGGCGGCGGCGTCGGAGATCAGGCCCGCGCCGAACGCGGCCCCCTGCGGCGCCCAGGCGGCGGCCACGGCCGCGCCGATCAAGGCGGCGACGGCGGCGATCTGGAACAGCGCGTTCGACTTGCCCTGGAACGCGCCCCAGACCAGCAGCAGCATGGCCGACACGGCCAGGATGAGCTCCGGCAGGGCGAACGAGAGGTTGGCGGAGATATTCATCAACAATCCCGCTCATCCCCGCGAAAGCGGGGACCCAGGCTTTTTTGGTTCAATCCGGAAATGCAGGCGCCCATCGATAAAACACCTGGGTTCCCACTTTCGCGGGAATGAGCGGAGGGAGGAATGCGCATCGCCCTACCCTCCGATCGCGGCTTGGTATGCGCTGACAAGCTGGTCGACCGAGGCGTGGGTGACGTCGAACACCAGGCCCGGCTGCACGCCGAGGATGAGGGTCGAGGCGATCAGCGGCGCGAAGATCGCCACCTCGCGCCAGTCGAGGTCGGTGATGTCGGCGAGCTTGGGGTTCACCAGTTCGCCGAAGACCAAGCGGCGGTAGAGCGTCAGGGCGTACATGGCCGATAAGATCACGCCGGTGGCCGCGACGATCGCTGTCCAGGTGGAAACCCCGTAGGCGCCGGTCATGGTCAGGATCTCGCCGACGAAGCCCGAGGTGCCCGGCAGCCCGACATTGCCCATCGTGAAGAGCATGAAGGTGGCCGCGTACCACGGCATGCGGTTCACCAGCCCGCCGTAGAAGGCGATCTCGCGGGTGTGCATCCGGTCGTAGACCACGCCGACGCAGAGGAAGAGCGCGCCGGAGATCACCCCGTGGCTCAGCATCTGGAAGATCGCGCCCTGCTCGCCGGTTGCGTTGCCGGCGAAGATGCCCATGGTCACGAAGCCCATGTGGGCGACCGACGAATAGGCGATCAGCTTCTTCATGTCGGTCTGCCGGAAGGCGACCAGCGAGGTGTAGACCACCGCGATCACGCTGAGCGCGAAGATCAGCGGCGTGAAGAACTCCGACGCATTGGGGAACATCGGCAGGGAAAAGCGCATGAAGCCGTAGCCGCCGAGCTTCAGCAGAATGCCCGCCAGAATGACCGAACCTGCCGT
>JADZBR010000049.1 GCA_020852035.1 Caulobacteraceae bacterium | reverse complement strand
CGCGGTCCCCCTCCCCCGCTTCGCAGGGGAGGATTGAGAGACAGTTGACCCTTTGCCGGGTAAGGGAGCTGGAAGGAAGAAGGAGGCCCCGCCCTGTCCGACCCCGTGATGATCGGCATCGCCGGCGCGCTCGGCCGCATGGGGCGGGCGCTGACCGACGCCGCGGCCGCCCGCAGCGACATGGTCATCGCCGGCCGTTTCGACCGGCCGGACGCCGACGCCCCGGGCCTGGCCCAGCGCGACGTGGCCCTGGCCGCCTGCGAGGTGGTGGTCGATTTCACCACCCCCGCCGCCTCCGCCGAACTGGCCGCGGTGGCCGCTGCGCGCGGCGCCCCGGCCCTGGTGATCGGCGCCACCGGCGCGAGCGCCGAGGAAGAGGCCGCCTACGCCCGGGCCGCCCGCCGCATCCCCATCGTCTATTCGCGCAACTACTCGCTCGGCGTGAACCTCCTGATGGGTCTGGTCGAACAGGCCGCCCGCGCGCTCTCGGCCGAGGCTTACGACATCGAGGTGACCGAGGCCCATCACCGCCGCAAGGTCGACGCCCCCTCCGGCACCGCCCTGATGCTCGGCGAGGCGGCCGCCAGGGGACGCGGCGTCGACCTGGCGGCGGTCGCCCAGCGCGGGCGCGACGGCATCACCGGCGCCCGCCGCATCGGCGACATCGGCTTCGCCGTGGTGCGCGGCGGCGGCATCTTCGGCGAGCACCAGGTGCTGTTCGCCGCCGAGGACGAGGTGCTGAGCCTGTCGCACGCCGCCCTCGACCGCGGCCTCTTCGCCCGGGGCGCCCTCGAGGCGGCCCGCTGGGTCAAGGGCCGCCCGCCCGGCCTCTACGACATGCAGGACGTCCTGGGCCTGAAGGGATAGCGAAGATGCCGGCCCGCGACCTGATCGACCTCGACGCCACCGCCCAGCTCGCCGCCCTGGAGGCCGGGCGCATCGGCGCTGTGGAGCTTCTGAAGGCCGAGCTCGCCCGCCACGAGGCCACCCACGCGCGCATCAACGCGGTGGTCAACGCCGACCTCGAGCGCGCCCTGGAGCGCGCCCGCGCCATCGACGACGCCCGCGCCAAGGGTGAAGCGTTGGGCCCGCTCGCCGGCCTGCCGATGACCGTCAAGGACACCTTCGACGCGGTCGGCATGCCCGCCTCCGCCGGGTTGGAAGCCTTCCGCCGCCGCGCCGCCGAGGACGCCGTCGCCGTCGCCCACGCCCGCCGCGCCGGGGCGGTGATCTGGGGCAAGACCAACACCCCGGTGATGGCCGGCGACTTCCAGACCTACACCAGGCTCTACGGGACCACGAACAACCCGTGGGACCCCGCCCGCACCCCCGGCGGCTCCTCCGGCGGCGCGGCCGCGGCGCTGGCGCTCGGCGTCACCGCCCTGGAGATCGGCTCCGACATCGGCGGCTCGCTGCGCACGCCGGCCTCGTTCAGCGGCGTCTTCGCCCACAAGCCGACCTGGGGCCTGGTCTCCACCGTCGGCCACATCCCGCCGCGCCCCGGCGTCTGGGCCGAGCCGGACCTCGGCGTCGCCGGCCCGATGGCCCGCTCGGCGCGCGACCTGCGCCTGCTGCTCTCGGTGCTGGAGAACGGGCCCCTGGCCGCCCGCGCGCCGCCCGCCCAACTCAAGGGGCTGAAGGTCGGCCTTTGGATGAGCGAGCCGCGCTTCGTGCTCGACCCGGAGGTCGCCGCGGTGGTCGAAGCCTTCGGCGGCAAGCTCGCCGCCGCCGGCGCGGAAGTGGAACCGATCCCGACTCCGGTGGACGCCCGGGCGCTGATGGACGCCTACCTGCTGTTGCTGATGTCGGTGCTGGGCGCCGAGCAGCCGCCCGGCCGGCGGCTGGCGCTGGAGCTGATGCGCCCCTTCGCCCGGCTGGCGGCACGCGCCGGGGAGCCGCCCGCCTGGGCCGCCAGCACCCTGGCCACCACCGCCCGCCACCATGAGTGGCTGGCCGCCGACGCTGTCCGCGCGCGCCTCGGCCAGGAGATGAAGACCGCCTTCCAGCGCCACGACGTGATCATCGCGCCGGTCGACCCGGTGGTCGCCCTGCCGCACGACCACACGCCCTTCGGCAAGCGCACGATCCGCCTCTCGACCGGCGAGCGGGTTCCCTACATGTCGATGCTGCAATGGATCTCGCTGGCCACCGCCTGCGGCCTGCCGGCCACCGCCGTCCCCGCCGGCCTCGCAGCCTCGGGCCTGCCGGTCGGCGTGCAGATCATCGGCCCGAGAGGCGGCGACGCCCGCACGCTCGCTGTCGCCCAGGCCATCGACGAGACCATCGGCGGGTTTATCCCTCCGCCGGCGGGGTGAGCCCAGAATCCTCCCCCTTGGAGCGAAGCGGAAAGGGGGGAGGACTTGGGCTCAAACGCCCGTCGAGCCGAAGCCGCCGGCGCCGCGCGCGGTCTCGTCCAGGCTCTCCACCTCGCGCCAGGCGGCCTGCACCACCGGCGCGATCACCATCTGGGCGATGCGGTCGCCGCGCCGGATGATGAAGGTCTCCTCGCCGTGATTGACCAGGATCACCTTCACCTCGCCGCGGTAGTCGGCGTCGACGGTGCCGGGGCTGTTGAGGCAGGTGACGCCGTTCTTCAGCGCCAGGCCCGAGCGCGGCCGAACCTGCGCCTCGAAGCCCTCCGGCAGGGCGATGGCGAACCCCGTCGGCACCGCGAACCGCGAGCCCGGATGCAGCGCCAGCTCCTCGCCGTCGGCCACGGCGGCCCGCAGGTCCATCCCCGCCGCCTGGGCGGTCTCGTAGGCCGGCAGGGGAATGCCCGCCGCGTGCGGCAGGCGCTGGAGGGCGACGGTTGGGCTCATGCCAGCTCCTCGGCGATGCGGGCGGCCAGGCGCCGGGCGACCTCGGCCTTGGACGCCTTGGCCCACTGCTCCACGCCGCCGGCGCTCACCAGGGCGACAGTGTTGTCGTCGCCGCCGATCACCTTGCCCGCCGCCACGTCGTTGGCGACGATCCAGTCGCAGCCCTTGGTCTTCAGCTTGCCCTCGGCGTACTTGATCAGATCGCCGGTCTCGGCCGCGAAGCCGACCACCAGCCTGGGCCGCCGCGCGCCGCGCGAGAGGGTGGCCAGGATGTCCGGGTTCTCCACCAGGGCGATGGTCGGAGGCCCGCCGGGCTTCTTCTTCAGCTTGCCCTCGCCGACCGTGTCCGGCCGCCAGTCGGCCACCGCCGCCACGCAGACGGCGATGTCGGCCGGCAGGGCGGCCTCGCAGGCGGCCAGCATCTCGACCGCCGTCCGCACCTGCACGCGCCTGACGCCCAGCGGCGTGGAGAGGGCGGTCGGACCGGAGACCAGCGTCACCTCCGCGCCCAGCGCCGCCAGCGCCTCGGCGATCGCATACCCCTGCTTGCCGGAGGAAAGGTTGGTCAGCACCCGCACCGGGTCGATCGGCTCGGCGGTCGGCCCGGCGGTGACCACCGCGCGCTTGCCGGCCAGCGGCCCGCCGGCGCCCAGCATGGCCATCGCCGCCTCGAAGATCTGTTCCGGCTCGGCGAGGCGCCCCTCGCCGAACTCGCCGCAGGCCATCGCTCCCTCGCCCGGCCCGACGAAGGCGATCCCGTCGCCCTTCAGGGTCGCCAGGTTTCGGCGGGTGGCGGCGTGGCCCCACATCCGCACGTTCATCGCCGGGGCCATCAGCACCGGCGTGTCGGTGGCGAGCAGGGTGGTGGAGGCGAGGTCGTCGGCCAGGCCGTGCGCCGCCTTGGCCATCAGGTCGGCGGTGGCCGGCGCCACCACGATCAGGTCGGCCGAGCGGGAAAGCTCGATATGACCCATCTCCGCCTCGTCGGTCAGGGAGAAGAGGTCTGTGTAGACCCTGTCCTCGCAGAGCGCGGCGAGCGACAGGGGCGTGACGAACTCCGCCCCCGCCCGGGTCAGGATCGGCCGCACGCCGACCCCGGCCTTGCGGAACAGGCGCGTCAGCTCCAGCGCCTTGTAGGCCGCGATCCCGCCGCCGACGATCAGCAGCACCTGCTTGTCCGACAAAGGGCGAGCTCCCGAATGCAACCCGCCGGGCTCTTAAGCCAAAGCCGGTGGCTGGACAAACCGCGCGTGGGGACGCTTAGCTGCCCTCTGGGGTTGCTTCAGGAAGAAACACATGCACTGGACGAAATCCGCCCTGGCGCTCGCCGCCCTCCTCGCCCTGGCCGCCTGCGACAACGGCCCCTCCGCCGTCGCCAAGCAGGAGCCGGTCGCCGAACCGGCCGTCTCCGCCGCGCCGCAGCGCCAGGCCCAGGCCGACGACCCGCGCGCCGCGCCGGTCCCCAAGGTCGACGGCAAGCCGATGTGGTCGGCCAACAGCCGCCATACCGCCACCGAGAACGCCGCCCGCCACTTCGCCCGCAACGGCGAGGCGTTCGGGGCCCGCGACGTCGACGACTATGTGAAGAAGGCCCACGCCTTCGTCTCTCACCCGCCGGCCGGCGCCGAGACGCTGAGCCGCCCGAACGGCGACCTCCTGATCTATGACGCCAGGTCCAACGTCTTCGCCGTCGCCACCGCCGAGGGCGCGCCGCGAACAATGTTCAAGCCGGACGACGGACGGGCCTACTGGGACCGCCAGAAGGAACGCGAAGGCCGCCGCGCGGCCAACGACAACGATGACGCCGGATAATTCTCAATCCGCTCATCCCCGCGAAAGCGGGGACCCAGGCTTTTTTGCCGATGTTCTACGTCTACATCCTAGCCAGTCAGCGAAACGGGACTCTCTACATCGGTCACACAGACAATCTGAACCGACGCATTTGGCAGCACACGGAAGGAAGGCCAGGAAGTTTCACCACGAAGTACGGCGTGAAAAAGCTGGTGCACTACGAGCAGTTCGAGACCCGCGCAGGCGCATTCGCTCGGGAGCGGGCGATGAAGAAATGGCGCAGGGTCTGGAAGCTCGAACTCATCGAGCGGTTCAACCCGGGCTGGGCCGATCTCGCCGAGGCGCTCGAGCCGAACTGAAAAGAACTGGGTCCCCGCTTTCGCGGGGATGAGCGGAAGTGGAGGGTCAGCTGATTAAGAGAGTCAGCCAAGCGGCCGCGGCCGCCACCGCCGCACCCGCCAGGAACCACGGCCAGCGCGCCGAAGCCTTCACAGCCGGCGTGACCACCACCGCCGGCGGCTCGGCCAGACGCCGGAGCGCGGTGAGGCCCTCCTCGACCAGCCGCTCGACCCGCGCCTTGGGCGACAGCTCGCGGGCGATCCAGCGGCGCACCACCGGGTCGGAGGCGGCCCAGATGTCGTGCTCGGGGTCGATGCGGCGCGCCACACCCTCGACCGTCAGCTGGGTCTTCTGCAGCAAGACGAGCTGCGGCTGCAGGCGCATCTCGAAGAGGGCGGTGATCTCGAACAGCTGGGTCAGGAGGCGGCCCATCGAGACCTCGCTGACCGGCCGCCCGAACACCGGCTCGCCCACCGCCCGCAGGGCCTGGGCGAAGGCGGCCACGTCCTGGCCGGCGGGCACGTAGCCGGCGTCGAAATGCACCTGCGCCACCCGCATGTAGTCGCGCTGCAGGAAGCCCCAGAGGATCTCGGCCAGATAGCGCCGCTCGGCCCGGCCCAGCCGCCCGATGATGCCGAAGTCGACCGCCGTCAGGGTGTCCGGCGCGGCGACGAACAGGTTCCCCTCGTGCAGGTCGGCGTGGAACACGCCGTGGTCCATCGCCTGGGCCAGGAACCCGCGGATCACGTTGTTGGCCAGCGCCTTGCGGTCGAGCCCCGGCTGGTCCAGCGAGGCCGGGTCGGACAGCGGCATGCCCGGCGCCCATTCCAGGGCCAGCACGCGCTTGCCGGCCGCCTCCCAGACCACCTTCGGCGCCTGCATGTAGCCGTCGGCGGCCATCACCTCGCGCAGCTCGTCGGCGCCGGCCGCCTCCATGCGCAGGTCGAGTTCCAGAAGGGTCGCGCGGATCACCGTGGCGGCGAAGGCGCGCGGCTCCAGACGGCGGGCGAGCGGCACACGGTCCTCGACCAGGGCGGCGGCCAGGCGCAGGGCCTCGCTGTCGGCCTCGACCCGCTGTTCGACGCCGGGCCGCAGCACCTTCACCGCCACCCGGCGGCCGTCGGGCATCTGCGCGTCATGCGCCTGGGCCAGGGAGGCCGCGCCCACCGGCTCGCCGAAGCGGGCGAAGATGGCGTCGACCGGCTTGCCCAGCTCGCGCTCGATCTCCGCGCGGGCGAGCGCCGTGGGGAACGGCGGCAGGCGGTCCTTCAGGTGCGACAGGTCCTCGGCGAACTCGGCCCCGAAGATGTCCCCGCGCGTGGAGAGCAGCTGGCCGAGCTTGATCGCCACCGGCCCCAGCCCCTCCAGGGCGCGGGCCAGCCGCTCGCCAGGGCGTCCCCGCCGCGCCGCGCCGCCGGCGAAGAGCCGCAGGAACCCGCCCGCCGTCCGCAGCGCCGGCGGATAGAAATGCTCGAACTCGCGGGGCAGGAGGGCGTCGTGCCGGGCCAGCCGCCAGCCTGCGCCGACCAGACGCCCGAAGGCGGCGATCCCGGCCATGTCAGATCGCCCAGCCGGTGTGCAGCGCGGCCACCCCGCCGGTGAAGTTGGTGAAGCCTGTCCGCGCGAACCCCGCCTCGGTCATCATGCGCGCCAGGGTCCGCTGATCCGGGAACCGGCGGATGCTCTCGACGAGGTACTGATAGGCGTCGCGGTCGCCGGTCACCTTGTCGCCGATGAACGGGATCACCTTGAAGGAGTAAGCGTCATAAGCCTTCTGCAGCGCCTCGCTGACCGGCCGGGAGAACTCCAGGCACATGAACCGCCCGCCGGGCTTCAGCACCCGCCGGGCCTCGCGCAGGGCGGCGGCCACGTCGGTCACGTTCCTGAGGCCGAAGGAGATGGAGTAGGCGTCGGCGCTGGCGTCCGGCACGGGCAGGGCCTGCGCGTCGCCGACCGCCCAGGCGACCTCCGGCGGCGCGCCCTTGGCGATGCCTTCGCCCGTCATCTCGGCGTTGTAGTCGATGACCACGATGCGGGCGTCCTCGCCCCCCCGGCGCTCCTGCGCCCGGCGGGCCATCCTCGCGTAGCGCCGCGCCATGTCGCCGGTGCCGCCGGCCACGTCGAGGATCAGCTCGCCCGGCTGCGGATTGAGCCTGGCCGCCGCCGCGTCCTTCCAGAGCCGGTGCACGCCCGCGCTCATCAGGTCGTTCATCAGGTCGTAGCGGCTGGCGACGCGGTCGAAGACCCCGCGCACGAGGCCGGCCTTTTCCGATGCGTCGACGTCGCGATAGCCGAAGGTGGCGGTCATGGCCCCGCTCTTAGCCCCTTGCCCGCCCGGCGCCCAGCCGCGCACATAAGGGCCAAGGGCGCATCGCCCAGTCCGTGAGCGCGCCCATGCCCGAACTGCCCGAAGTCGAGACCGTCCGCCGCGGGCTGGAGCCGGTGCTGGCCGGCGCGCGGCTGGCGCGGGTCGAGGCGCGGCGGCCCGACCTGCGGTTCCCCTTTCCGGAGGGCTTCGTCCAGCGGCTGACCGGCGCGCGCATCGAGGCCATGCACCGGCGCGCCAAGTACCTGCTCGCCCCGCTCGACCGCGGCGACACCCTGGTGATGCACCTGGGCATGAGCGGACGCTTCGAGATCGCCCGGCCGCAGGGCGCCGTCCGCCCCGGCGACTTCGCCCTGGCGAGCCCGCCCGACCCGAAGCACGCCCACGTCGTCTTCCAGACCGAGGGCGGCGCGGTGGCGACCTTCTACGACCCGCGCCGCTTCGGCTACATGGACCTGATCCCGACGGCCGCTCTGGAAGAGCACCCGTGGTTCCGCGGCCTCGGCCCCGAGCCGCTGGGCGCGGCGTTCACCGCCCAGACCCTCGCCGCCGCCTTCGCCGGGCGCAAGCAGGGGCCCAAGACCCTGCTGCTCGACCAGCGCATCGTCGCCGGCGTCGGCAACATCTACGCCTGCGAAGCGCTGCACCGGGCGCGCATCTCGCCGTTCAGGCCGGCGGGGAAGATCCGCAAGGACCGGCTGGAGCGGCTCGTGCAGTCGGTGCGCACGGTGCTTGAGCAGGCCATCCTCGCTGGCGGCTCCACCCTGCGCGACCATGCCGGCGTCGATGGGGCGCTGGGCTATTTCCAGCACCGCTTCCAGGCTTACGACCGCGAGGGCGAACCCTGCGCCAATCCCGGCTGCCGCGGCGTGATCGCCCGCCAGGTGCAGGCCGGCCGTTCGACATTCTATTGCCCGGTCTGCCAGCGATAGCCGCCGCCATGCGCCTGATCCTCGCCGCCGCCCTCGCCCTCCTTGCCTGCGCCCCCGCCCAGGCGCAGCCGCCCATCTGGGTGGTGCGCGACGCCGATTCCGAGCTGGTGCTGTTCGGCTCGGTGCATGTCCTCCCGGAGGGCCTGGACTGGCGCCCGGCCAAGCTCGACCGCGCGCTGGAGGACGCCGACGACCTCTGGTTCGAGCTGCCGGTCGACGCCGCCGCCGAACTGGCCGCCGCCCAGCTGGCGGTGAAGGCCGGGATGCTGCCGCAGGGCCAGCGGCTTTCCGACCTTCTGGACGCCGACGACCAGGCCCGGCTGGAGCGGGTGGCCGGCCGCTATGGCCTGGCGCCCGCCTTCCTCGATCGCATGCAGCCCTGGTTCGCCGAGGTCGCCCTGGCCGCTGTCGCCTACCAGGCCGCCGGCGCGCGGGCCGACCACGGGGTGGAGAAGCAGATCGCCGCCCGCGCGCCCGCCACCGCCCGGCGCCGGGCCTTCGAAAGCGTCGAGGAGCAGCTGGCGATCTTCATCGACACCCCCCGCGAGGCGCAGGTCGCCTCGCTCTCGGCCAGCCTGAAGGAGATGGAGGCCGATCCCAGGGCCTTCGAGGACCTGGTCGCCGCCTGGATGCGCGGCGACGTCTCGGCCCTGCGCCAGGAGGCGCTGGAGCCGCTGAAGGCGGCCGCGCCGATCCTCTATCGCCGGCTGGTCACCGAGCGGAACGCGCGCTGGCTTGCGGCGCTGCAAAAGCGGCTGGCGGGCTCGGGCGAGACGGTGGTGGTGGTCGGCGTCGGCCACCTCCTCGGCCCCGACGGCCTGCCGGAGCGACTGCGCGCGCTTGGCTATTCGGTGGAAGGGCCTTAAGGCCGCGCCAGCGCTTGGGAGACCTGTCATGGCCTATGAGACCCTGCTGATCGAGACGCCCGCCGAGGGCGTGCGACTGATCCGCCTGAACCGGCCGCAGGCGCTGAACGCCCTGAACAGCCAGCTGCTCGGCGAACTCTCCCAGGCGCTGGACGCGGCCGAGGCGGACGAGGCCGTGCGCTGCCTGGTGCTGACCGGCTCGGAGCGCGCCTTCGCGGCCGGCGCCGACATCAAGGAGATGTCGGACAAGACCTACGCCCAGATGTTCAGCCAGGACTTCTTCACCCCCGCCGCCCGGCGGATCGAGCAGTTCCGAAAGCCGATCATCGCCGCGGTCGCAGGCTTCGCCCTGGGCGGCGGCTGCGAGCTGGCGATGATGTGCGACTTCATCATCGCGGCCGAGACCGCCAAGTTCGGCCAGCCGGAGATCAACCTCGGCGTCATGCCGGGCATCGGCGGCACCCAGCGGCTGACCCGCTTCGTCGGCAAGTCCAAGGCGATGGACATGATCCTGACCGCCCGGATGATGGACGCCGCCGAGGCCGAGCGGGCGGGCCTGGTCTCCCGCGTGGTGGCGGCCGACAAGCTCGTCGAGGAGGCGGTCGCGGCGGCCGCCAGGATCGCCGGCCAGTCGCCGCTGGCGGTGATGATGAACAAGGAGCTGGTCAACACCGCCTACGAGACCACACTCGCCGCCGGCGTCGCGGTCGAGCGGCGGCTCTTCCACTCGCTCTTCGCCTTCGACGACCAGAAGGAAGGCATGGCCGCCTTCTCCGAAAAGCGGCCCGCCAAGTTCACAGGAACCTAGCCTTCGCGTTGACCCCGAGGGTCCTTTCGCTTATAGGCGCGCCCTTCTGATTTTTCCGCTGGCGGGCAGGGGCTCGCTGCGGTCCGAAACAAAGAGCTCGTACGAACACATGGCCAATAACCCCGGCGCCAAGAAAGCGGCCCGCAAGATCGCCCGTCGCACCGAGGTCAACAAGGCGCGCCGCTCGCGCGTCCGCACGTACCTCCGCCGGTTCGACGAAGCCATCGCCGGCGGCGACGCCGCCGCGGCCAAGACCGCCTTCACGGACGCCCAGTCCGAACTGATGCGCGCCGTCTCCAAGGGCGTGGTTCACAAGAACACCGGCTCGCGCAAGGTCTCGCGCCTGGCCGCCCAGCTGAAGAAGCTGGCCACCGCCTAAGCCGGCCGCGGCGCCTCGCCGCGGCCCCATCGTCACCTTGAATATTTCGCGGCCTCGCCCTCGGTGCGAGGCCCGATGTCGCCATGCCGGACGTGCGGTTGTATCGGCGCGAGGGTGCGACTCCTGCGACCAAACTGCACAGTTTTATGACGCCGAAAATCCGGAATCCCTTGCGTTCCTTGGGGTGGAAACGAGTCAACGAAAATATCGCTTGAGAGGCGCAAGAATCACCGTTGACCGACCCCGCCGCGGGTTTACGGTGAGCCGTCTTAGAGACGCTCTTCCATCTGTCGCCGGATGACAAAAGCGTCGGCGGGCGCGCATGCGGACGCCGAATAAGATGTTGTGTCTAAAGGATAAGTTCGCCGCTGCGCGGGGGCGCATCGGAGAACTGCGCGGTAACGACGGGGGTTCTTGGAATGCAGAACGGGGGGTATGCCGAGGTGTCTTCTGAAACGCCGGCGGGCGTGGTCTGGACGAAGGCTTGCCAGACCCTGCGGCGCGAACTCGGGGAAGACGCATTCGGCTCCTGGCTGGGGCAGGCGAGCCTGCGCGAACGCGGCGCCGGCGAGGTCTGCCTGGTCACCGCCACCGGCGTGGCCCGCGACTGGATCCGCCGCAACGCCTGGCGCCGGATCGAGAGCCTCTGGGCCCAGAACGACCCCCAGGGCCGCCGCCTGACCCTCAAATGCCGCACCGAACTCGACGCCGAGGGCGCGCAGGCCGCGCCCCCCGTGATCGAGGTGGAGATCGACGAAGCCGCCGCCCCCCGCCCGGCGGAGGTGAAGGCCGCCCGCGCTTCCGGGCTGCAGGAGCGCTTCTCCTTCGACACCTTCGTGCCGGGACCTGCCAACGAGTTCGCCTTCGCGGTGGCCAAGCGCGTCGCCTCCTGGGCGGACGGTCACTTCAACCCGGTGCTGTTCCACGGCCCCTACGGCTTCGGCAAGACGCACCTGCTGCAGGCGCTGGCCTGGGAAGCCATGCGCTCGGCGCCGGACAGGCGCGTGGTCTATCTGACCGCCGAGAAGTTCACCCAAGGCTTCCTGAAGGCCCTGCAGGACCGCCAGACCTCGGCCTTCAAGGACGAGCTGCGGGGCGCCGACCTGCTGCTGATCGACGATGTGCATTTCGTCGCCGGCAAGGCCTCCACCCAGGAGGAGCTGTTCCACACCCTGATCGCCCTGGTCGACGACGGCCGCCGGGTGGTGATGACCGCCGACCGCGCGCCGGGCGAGCTTTCGGAAATGGACGCGCGGCTGCGCTCGCACCTGCAGGCGGGGCTGGTCTGCGGCATCGAGCCGGCCGACCGCACGCTGCGCCTCGGCATCCTGGAGCGCAAGCTGGCGGTGCTGGCCCGGCAGGGACGCTTCATCCCCGCCGCCCGGCCGGAAGTGCTGCAGTATCTCGCGGATCGCTTCACCGATTCCGTGCGCGAGCTGGAAGGGGCGTTGAACACCCTGGTGGCCGCCGTCGGCGCCGACATCGCGCGGATGACGCTCGACCAGGCCCAGGCGCTGGTGCGCCCGCACCTGACCACCTCCGAACGCCGGGTGACCGTCGACCAGATCCAGAAGGCGACAGCCGAGCACTTCGGCCTCAAGCAGTCGGACCTGCTCTCCGAGCGCCGCAACCGCGCCGTCGCCCGGCCCCGCCAGGCGGCCATGTGGCTGGCCAAGCAGATCACCACCCGCTCGCTGCCGGACATCGGCCGCCGCTTCGGCGGGCGCGACCACACCACCGTGCTGCACGCCGTGCGCCGCATCGAGGCCCTGAAGGCCGAGGACGCGCAGCTGGCGCGCGACCTCGAGGTGCTGATCCGCAAGCTTCGGGGCTGACCTCCGTCCCCCTCGTGGGGAGAGACAGGCCGCTGAAAGCGGCCAGGGTGGGGGGCTCTGCCGACTCGCCGCAAGGACCCCGCCCGTCTCGCCGCTCACGCAGCGATCCACCCTCCCCATGAAGGGGAGGGAAAGACGCTCACCCGAACGGCCGCGGGCCCACGCCGTTGCGCTGGAAGTGCAGCAGCATCCGGTTCCAGCCGTCCTTGGCGTCCTCGGCGTCGTAGCTGGAGCGGTAGTCGGCGTGGAAGCCGTGCTGGGCGTCGGGGTAGACCACGATCTCCGAGCCGCGCTTGCGATACTGGATCAGCGCCAGCCGCATCTGCTCGATGGACTCCGCGCTGATCCCCTGGTCCTTGCCCGCGTAGAGCCCCAGCACCGGAGCGCGCAGGTCGGGCGCGATCTGCAGCGGCCAGCTGCGGTCCGGCTCGGAGAGGAAGTCGCCCGGCGAAGGCGGCGCGAGGCGGCCGTACCAGGCGACACCGGCCTTGAAGTCCTTGAACCGCGCGCAGGCCAGCCAGACGATCGCCCCGCCCCAGCAGAAGCCGGTGATCGCCATGCGACGGCGGTCGGCATAGGGCTGGGCGCGCAGGAAGCGCAGCGCCGCGTCGAGGTCGCCGATCAGTTGCGGTTCGGAGGCCGCGCCGACGATCTCGCGGATCTTGTCGAAGTCGCTGACCCGCGAAGGGTCCCCGTGGCGCGCGAAGAAATCGGGCGCGAGGGCCACATAGCCCAGCCGGGCCAGCCGCCGGCATGTGTCGCGGATATATTCGTGGACGCCGAACACCTCGGAGATCACCACCACCACCGGAAAGCGTCCCGGCGCGTCTGGCCGCGCCATAAAAGCCGGAACCGGCCGGTCTCGCGCGGGCAGCTGCACGGTCTCGGTGATCGGCCCCTCGGAGGGGGTGCGGGTCGGCGCGGCCTCGGCCGAAAGCGCATAGACCGCATAGCCGCCGAACACCGCCGCGGCGATCCCGCGGCGCGACAGATGGAGGTCTTCCGGCCTGGTCCCCTCGGGCCGCGTGAGAGTGGACATGGCGTTTCGCTCCTCGTCTCGCCGACGGTTGTCTTCTGCCCCCCGCCCTCGCCGTTACAAGCGTGGGGTTCCCGACGCAAGCCAAGCGTGCGTGACGCGGTCAGGTCGCGCGGCGGAGCGTCAGGTTGATGCGCCCGCCGCCGGGGACCAGGCGCGAGGAGCCGGCGAGCACCCGGTCGATCCCGTGGTGGGCCAGCCGCGCCGGGCCGGCGAGCCGGCAGACATCGCCCGACGCCAGCTTCAGGCTGCGGGTGGGGTCGGCGCGCCTCGTTCCACCGAGGCGGAACACCGCCGTGTCGCCGAGCGAGACCGACAGCACCGGAACGGTGAAGTCCGCTTCGTCGCGATCCTGGTGCAGCGCCATGCGGGCGCCGGGGCGGTAGAGGTTGACCAGGCAGGCGTCCGGCGGCCGGGCGTCGCCGGAAAGCTCGGCCCAGAGCGCCAGCAGCGCCTGCGGGATCGGCGGCCAAGGCCGTCCGGTGTGCGGATGACGCGCCTCATATCGGTAGCCCTTCGCGTCGGTGATCCAGCCGAGCGGGCCAAGGTTGGTCATCTCCACGCTCATCGGCCGGCCGCGGGGCGTCGCCGGCCGGTAGAGCGGCGCGGCCTCGATGGCCGTCAGCACCTCGGCCAGGAGCGCGGCCTGCGCGGCGGCGTCCAGCCGGCCGGGCCAAAGGTCGAAGCCGGGAGACAGCTGGCTCATAATCGCCCTATAGCCGAAGCGGTCGGGGCTCGCCGCAATCCGCCTCGGCGCGAGGCCGATCGGCTTGCGCCCGGGGCCGGCCCGGCGCGAGGATGGCGCCCGCCACGCGAGGTTTGGGCAGGATGAGCGAACTTGGGCGCATGCGACGCGGACGCCTGCGCCGGCTGACGGCGGGCGAACAGGCGCGGGTGCGCGAGATCTTCGGCTTCAGCCTCGATCCGGCCCGGGTGCGGCTCTACGCCCAGCCGATCTCCTGGTGGAGCCGCGCCTTCGTCGCCTCGGGCCGGCTGGTGGTCTGGCCCTGGAAGACCGCGGCGGCCGACTTCGCCGCCGAGACGACGCCGCTCTCCCTGCAGGCCACCTTCGTGCACGAGCTGGTCCACGTCTGGCAGGCCCAGCAGGGGATCAACCTGCTGTTCGCCAAGCTCGCCTGCGGCGATGGTCCGGCGGCCTACGCCTACGAGATCACCGAGGGCTGCCGGTTTTCCGACCTCAACATCGAACAGCAGGCGATGGCGGTGGAGCACGCCTTCCTGGCGCGGCGCGGCGCGCCAGCGCCCTATCCCGAAACCGCCTACGCCGCCTTCCTGCCGGACTGGCTTCGCCGGGAGGCCTGAGCCCTTGCAGGGGGGCTTAAGTTTCCCATATCGGCCACGAAGCGGTTGACGTTCGAGTCAATCGCCCTTTGTAGACAGAGACCTAACGAACCGGGGACGGGGCCGCTGCCAGGGCGCTTCGTATGAAGGCCCCCAGGAACCGTCAGCCGCAAAAAGGAGCGAATAGAGTTCTCAATGAGCAAGATCATCGGCATTGACCTCGGCACCACCAACTCGTGCGTCGCCATCATGGATGGCAAGACTCCGAAGGTGATCGAGAACGCCGAGGGGGCGCGCACCACCCCGTCGGTGGTCGCCATCCTCGACGACGGCGAGCGCCTGGTCGGCCAGCCGGCCCGCCGCCAGGCGGTGACCAACCCCTCCAACACCCTCTTCGCCATCAAGCGCCTGATCGGCCGCAACTTCGACGACCCCGTCGTGGCGAAGGACAAGGGCATGGTGCCCTACGACATCGTCAAGGGCCCCAACGGCGACGCCTGGGTGAAGGCCCACGACAAGGACTACTCGCCCCAGCAGATCAGCGCCTTCATCCTGCAGAAGATGAAGGAAGCCGCCGAGCAGCACCTCGGCGAGAAGGTCGAGAAGGCGGTGATCACCGTCCCGGCCTACTTCAACGACGCCCAGCGCCAGGCCACCAAGGACGCCGGCAAGATCGCCGGCCTGGAAGTGCTGCGGATCATCAACGAGCCGACCGCCGCCGCGCTGGCCTATGGCCTCGAGAAGAACGACGGCAAGAAGATCGCCGTCTACGACCTCGGCGGCGGCACCTTCGACGTCTCGATCCTGGAGATCGGCGACGGCGTCTTCGAGGTGAAGTCGACCAACGGCGACACCTTCCTCGG
>JADZBR010000048.1 GCA_020852035.1 Caulobacteraceae bacterium | reverse complement strand
CGCCGCCGGCGACGTCGATGGCGACGGGGCGGGGGCGCTGGCCGCCGGCGTCGGGTCGGTCCGCGGCGTATCGGAGGCCGGGGCCTGCGGCGGCCCGTTGGCGCGGCCCAGCAGCAGGAAGGCCGCCAGCGTCGCGGCGATCGCCGCCACCCCGCCGCCGACCAGTATCGCCCAGGGCGGCAGGCCGGCGCGGCGCGGCGCGCGCGGGGCCTCGGCGAACACCGGCGTGGCGGCGAAGCCGGGCGCCGGCTCCACGCTCGCCGCGGGCGGCTCAGGCGGGACGGGCGCCGGCGATACGGGCGCGGGCGCGGGCGCGGGCGGCGCGGCCTCGGCGGCCGGGCGGACCGGCTGCGGCCACGGCTGGGCCGGGCGCGCGGCGGGCGCGGGCCGGGCCAGGTCGTCGGCGCGCGGGGCGGGAACCGTCAGGAAGCCGGAGGGGGCGGACTGGGCGGCGCGGGGCTGCGCCGGCGCCGGGCCGGGCGCGGCCAGCGGCCGGGCGGTGAGGAAGCCCGGGTCGTTTCCCGAAGGCTTCAGCGGGCTGACCAGCAGGCCCTCCGGGCGAACGGGCGGCGTCGGGCGCGGCGCGGCGCGGCGCAGCGTGGTCGGGGTGACGGTGGGAATCTCCCCCGCCGCGCGGCCCCAGGTCCCGCGGCGGGCGTAGGGGTTGGCGCGATCGTCGGTGTCGGAAGGCGGCATCTGGCCTCTTCAAAGCTCACGTCCGGGGAAGGCGGCGGACCCGCGCCAGGCCCCCGGGGTCGCCGGCAGCCTCGCCGGCCATTTCGTCGGTTCTGTGGCCCGGCACTATAGAGCGGGCTCGCTGACGCCGGGAGAGGGCGGCTAAAAAGGCCGCGGAAAGCGGAGGCGCGGTCGCATGTACGATCTCTTGAAGGGCCTGCGGGTGGTGGAAGGCGCGGCGTTCATCGCCGGGCCGACCTGCGGCCTCTACCTGGCCGAACTGGGCGCGGAGGTGATCCGCTTCGACAACATCGGCGGCGGGCCGGACTTCCGCCGCTGGCCGCTCGCGCCGAACGGGGCCAGCTACTACTGGGAGGGGCTGAACAAGGCCAAGAAGTCGGTGGCCATCGACCTCTCCCGGCCGGAGGGGCGCGAACTGGCCCAGCGGCTGGCGGCCGCGCCGGGCGAGGACGGCGGGCTCTTCGTCACCAACTTCCCGGTCGAGGGGTTCTTGTCCTACGACCGGCTGAAGGCGCTCAGGGACGACCTGATCTGCGTGCGGGTGATGGGCTGGGCCGACGGCGGGCCGGGGGTGGACTATACGATCAACGCCGCCGTCGGCGTGCCGCTGATGACCGGCGCCAGGGACGACCCGCGGCCGGTGAACCACGTGCTGCCGGCCTGGGACCTGCTCACCGGCGCCTATGCGGCCTTCTCGATGGTCTCGGCGCTGCTGGCGCGGCGGGCAGGGCGGGGCGGGCGGGAAATCCGCATCCCGCTCTCCGACATGGCCGCCGCGACCCTGGCCAACATGGGCATGCTGGCCGAGGCGCGGGCCGGCGGCGGCGACCGGCCGCGGCAGGGCAACGACCTCTTCGGCGCCTTCGGGCGCGACTTCGTCACCCGCGACGGCAAGGGCGTGATGCTGGTGGCGATCACCCCGCGCCAGTGGACCGGGGTGCTGAAGGTGCTCGGCATCGCCGAGGCGGTGGCGGCGCTGGAGGCCGAGGCGGGCGTCTCGTTCGCCGCCGACGAGGGTGTGCGCTACGCCCATCGCGAGCGGCTGTTCCCGCTGTTCGAGGCGGCCTTCGCGCGCCAGGACCTGGCCGATCTCGCGCCGGCCTTCGATGCGGGCGGCGTCTGCTGGGGTCCCTACCAGACGCTGCACCAGGCGCTGGACGACCCACGGCTCTTCCGGGACAGCCCGGTCTTCGCCGATCTCGATCACCCCAGCGGCGCGCGCTATCCCGCCGCGGGTTTCGCCGGCACGATTCCGCAGGACGCGCGGGCGCCCGCGCGTGCGGCCGCGCGCCTGGGCGAGCACACCGATGAGGTGCTGGCTGAGCTGCTGGGCCTGTCCTCCGGCGAGATCGGCCGCCTGCACGATGAACGGGTGGTGGCCTAGGGTCCGCATCCCTTTACCTCCCCCGCTGCGCGGGGGAGGTGAACGCCGCACGGTTCAGCGCTTCGACTCACGACCTCCGGCATCGAACCTGACGCCTCCGTCAGGTTCCGGCCTTCCCAAAAACACCGTTCCGTGTGAACAATGCTCAGATCGCGAACCCGGGAGGAACCTATGGCCGCCGACGGTAATTTTCAGCTGCGTGACGGCGCCCGTGACCAGGACGCCGAGGCCCGGGCCCGCGCCTATTCCATCCCGATCGAGCAGATCGATCCGGCCGATGCGGAGTTCTTCAAGACCGATACCTTCTGGCCCTACTTCGAGCGGCTGCGGAAGGAATGCCCGGTCCACTACCAGGCCGAGCACGAGTTCGGCCCCTACTGGTCGGTGACGAAGTACAACGACATCATGGAGGTGGACACCAACCACGACGCCTTCTCGTCGGAGCCGGCCATCACCATCGCCGACCCGGAAGACGACTTCCAGCTGCCGATGTTCATCGCGATGGACCCGCCCAAGCACGACGCCCAGCGCAAGACGGTCAGTCCCGTGGTCGCGCCGCCGAACCTGGCGGCGATGGAGCCGGTGATCCGCCAGCGCGCGGCCGCCATCCTCGACTCGCTGCCGATCGGCGAGGAGTTCGACTGGGTCGACAAGGTCTCCATCGAGCTCACCACCATGACGCTGGCGACCCTGTTCGACTTCCCCTGGGAGGACCGGCGCAAGCTCACCCGCTGGTCGGACGTGGCCACCGCCGGCCCGGAGAGCGGCCTGTTCGATTCCACCGACCCGGACGAGGCCGACCAGCAGCGGCGCATGGAGCTCTACGAGTGCGTCGACTACTTCATGAACCTGTGGAACGAGCGGGTGAACGCCCCGCCGCGCAACGACCTGATCTCCATGCTGGCCCACGGCGAGGCCACCCGGAACATGGATCGCCAGGAATACCTCGGGAACCTGATCCTGCTGATCGTCGGCGGCAACGACACCACCCGCAACACCATCTCCGGCTCGATCCTGGCGCTCAACCAGAACCCCGGGGAATACGCCAAGCTGAAGGCCGACCCGAGCCTGATCCCCTCGATGGTCTCCGAGACCATCCGCTGGCAGACCCCGCTGGCCCACATGCGCCGCAACGCCACGCGCGACTACGAGCTGGGCGGCAAGACCATCAAGAAGGGCGACAAGGTCATCATGTGGTACGTCTCGGGCAACCGCGACGAAGAGGTGATCGAGCGGCCGAACGACTACTGGATCGACCGGCCGAACGTGCGCCGGCACCTGTCCTTCGGCTTCGGCATCCACCGCTGCGTGGGCAACCGCCTGGCCGAGCTGCAGCTGCGGATCATCTGGGAAGAGATCATGAAGCGCTTCCCGGACATCAAGGTGGTCGGCCCGCCGACCCGGGTGATGTCGTCCTTCGTGAAGGGCTACGAGAAGCTGCCGGTGGTGATCCCCACGCGGCTCTAGGACCCGAAGGTCCGCTCCGAGTCCAGCGGCCGGCCGCTCTCGCGGCTGTGCCGGCGGACGGCGGCGTGCAGCGCGTCGGCGAGATCGAGCAGCTGTTCCTTGGTCATCCGTTCGGCCGCTCCGGTCAGTTGCCGCTCCAGGGCGGCGAAGGTCTGAGGATCGAGGCCGTAGCGGCGCTTGGGCGTGTAGGTCATCCCACGCTCTCCTGACGCTGCGTTGAAAAAAGGCGGCTCCCGCGGGGCCATGTTATCGGGGCGAACGGCCCCGCGGGAGCCTGGCGGCCCGGTCAGACCACCAGCGTGTCGTACATCTCCGGCGAGGTCTGCGACTGCCCGAGCAGGGCCACGGTGTCCGGACCGTAGGACTGGGTCATGTCGGTCTGGAACGCCGCATCGCCGTCGGCCAGGTCGAACAGGAACTTGGCGTTCCCCTCGCCGTAGACGCCGAACTCGGCCTTCACCGCCTCGGCCAGCAGATAGCCGACGAGGCCGGCCTTGGCGGCGGTCTCGATATCGCCGCCGATCCGCTCCTGCGCCACCTGGTAGAAGTAGGCTTTGCGCCCCAGGATGTCGTTGATCGACGCGGTGGTGTCGATGCCGTTCTCCTGGGCGTAGGCGAAGCCGACGATCTCGTCATAGGCTTTCACCACCGCCTGCTCGAAGCTGAGCTGGCCGTATTCCGCCTGGAAGAAGTCCTGCCCTTCGCCGACGCGGCCGAGGTTGGACGCGAAGTTGATGTAGCGGTTCTCCAGGTTGAACTGGGCGTAGTAGGCGTCGTTGATGTCGGTGGCGTTCACCGTGTCCGGGGCGTTGACCAGATAGTCCAGCCCGACTTCGCGCGGGATGGCGCCGGTGAAGAACTGATAGCTGGTGGTGGCCACCGAGGTGGTGTCGTCGGCGAACCCGACGATCCGCCAGATCGCCTGCTCCAGGGTGATCAGCCCGGCGTCGACGCTGTCGGCGATCGCCGACAGCAGGCTGACTTCGTGGGCCGGCGCGTCGGCCGAGGTCGGGGAAACCCGGGTGATCTCCTGATAGGCCGCGAAGAGGTCGAACCCCACGCCGCCGGCGTCGCCATCGCCGCCGTCGCCGCCGTCCCCGTCGCCGCCGTCGCCGCCGTCCCCGTCGCCGCCGTCGCCATCGCCGTCGCCGCCGTCGCCGCCGTCCCCGTCCCCGCCGTCGCCGCCGTCCCCGTCCCCGCCGTCACCGCCGTCCCCGTCGCCCCCACCGTCATCGCCGCCGAGGTCGGCGACAAGGTCCACGACGCCGTCGAGGTCGAGGTCGAGGCCGAGCAGGCCATCGGGGGCCAGCCCGCCGAGCAGGTCGATGTCGCCCTGCAGGGGCGCGCCGTCCTGGCCGAGCCGCACCACCCCGTCGACGACGCCGTCGAGGTCGATGTCGGCGTTGGCCGCGGTCCCGTCGCCGTCGCCGCCGTCGAGGTCGAGCAGGGCGTCGATGGTCCCGTCGAGGTCCAGGTCGACTCCGGCGACGCCGTCGCCGGCCAGGCCGCCGAGCAGCTGCACGTCGACATCCTCCAGGCTCCCGTCGGAATTGACTCCGGCCGAGCCGTCGATCACGCCGTCCATGTCGATGTCCAGGCCCACCTCGCCGGCGCCGCCCAGCACATCGTCCAGCAGCGGGTCGAGGATGAACAGGCCCGAGCCGCCGAGGCCCAGGTCCAGGTCGACGCCGCCATCCCCGCCGCCGCCGCCCTCGCCGCCGTTGACCACCAGGTCGACGATCCCGTCCGAATCGAGGTCGAGGCCGAAGAGGCCGGCCGGCCCGAGGCCGCCCAGCAGGTCGATATCGCCCTGCGCCAGGTCGCCGTTCTGGTCGACGGCGACGAAGCCGTCCACCACGCCGTCCAGGTCGAGGTCGACGCCCACCTGGTCCGGCTGGCCGCCGCCGAGCAGGCCGCCCAGCAGCCCGCCGAGCAGGTCGTCGAGGTTGAGCCCGCCCGTAGACCCGCCGAGCAGGTCGTCGAGCAAGCCCATCTGGGGCCCGGACACGATCTTCAGGGATCTGAAGGTCTGGCTCTCCGCGAGAGCCTCGTCGGTTGCCGATCGAGCCGAAACGCCAAGGAAAACTGCCGCCATCGAGGAATCCTCCGGTTTTTCTCCGCAGGCGTGCAATTCATTCCTCTACTGGTTGGTTCCGCAATTTTGTCGCGTAAAAGTGGTAAACATAAAGTACATAATTAATATTCGATAAGTATTATGTCCGATCTGGAAGTAGACTGTCGCCGCCGTTCAGCGCCAGCTGCATCCAGACCACGTCCACCCAGCGGCCATGCTTGAAGCCGAAGCCGCGCCCCGTGCCGATGTCCGAAAAGCCCAGCGCCCGGTGCAGGCCGATGGAGCCGGCGTTGCCGGAATCGCCGATCACCGCGACCATCTGGCGAAGGTCCAGCGTCTCGCATCGCGCGATCAGGTCGGTCAGCAGCGCCCGGCCCGCGCCGCGGCCCTGGGCGTCGGCGGCCACGTAGACGCTGTCCTCGACGGTGTAGCGATAGGCCGCCCGGGGCCGGAAGGGGCCGGCGTAGGCGTAGCCCAGCACCCGCCCGGCCGCCTCGGCGACCAGCCAGGGCAGGCCGCGGTCCACTATCGCCGCGCGGCGGCCGGCCATGTCCTCGACGGACGGCGGCTCTTCCTCGAACGAGCCGAAGCCGGTCAGCACATGATGCCCGTAGATGGCGGCGATCGCCTCGACGTCCGCCGGGGTGGAAGGGCGGACGATCAGGGGATCTCGATCCACGACCGTCCTCGGCCTAGCGCGGTTTGAAGTAGCACCAGGTGTCGCTGATATCGATGGTCGGCTCGCCGCCGACCTCGTTCTCGTCGCGGATGAAGACGATGGCCGGCTTGCCGTCGCTCTCCTCGGCATGGGCCACACGTCCGGCGAGGCCGCCGCCGATCATCCGCAACAGGCCGCGCCCGGCGTCGTACTGGAACCGCCCACGATCGCCCAGCGCCTCGTAGCGTCCGCCGCCGAGCAGGCTTATCTCGGTCATCGAGCTGTTCTGCAGCCCGTATGCGCCATAGAAATAGCATTCGTAGTGGCCGGCCGGCGGCGCGGCGGCGGCCGGTCCGGCCAGGCCTGCGACCAGGCCGGCGGCGAGAAGAACACGCGGGACGAGGGTCATCGACAGGCTCACGGGGGTGGAGGGAAGCGTGCGGGCGGATGCGGCAAGCGCCAGCATGCGGCCGAGGCCTGCGATGTCAATCGGCCGCCTTGCACGGTCCTGGCGCCCGCGGGCCTTTGCCCTCCGCGAGGGCGGGCGTCAGTCGCGCAGCCATCCCCGGTCCGTCGCCCACACCGCGAAGGCGTAGTCCAGGGCGATCTCCTTCAGGTAGTCGAACCGCCCCGAGGCGCCGCCGTGGCCGGCCTCCATGTTGCACTTCAGCAGCAGCGGGTCGCCACTGGTGGTGTTGTCGCGCAGCCTGGCGATCCACTTCTCCGCCTCCCAGTAGGTCACCCTGGGGTCGGAGAGGCCGCAGGTGGCCAGGATGGCCGGATAAGGCCTGGCCGCCACATTGTCATAGGGGCTGTAGCTGGCGATGTAGTCGTAGGCCGCCGTGTCCTTCAGCGGGTTGCCCCACTCGGGCCATTCCGGCGGCGTCAGCGGCAGGCTCACGTCGCTCATGGTGTTCAGCGCGTCCACGAACGGCACCGCCGCGATGATCCCGGCGTAGGTCTCCGGCGCCAGGTTCGCCACCGCCCCGACCAGCAGGCCCCCGGCCGAGCCGCCATAGGCCACCACCTTGTCCTTGTGGCCGTAACCCTCCGCCAGCAGGTGGTTCGTGCAGTCCACGAAGTCGGTGAAGCTGTTCTTCTTCTTGAAGCCCCGCCCGTCGAGGACCCAGCCCCAGCCCTTCTCCGAGCCGCCGCGGATGTGCGCCGTCGCCCAGATCCAGCCGCGGTTCACCAGGCTGAACGGGTTGGTGGCGAAGTTCGGCTCCATCGGGATGCCGTAGGAGCCGTAGCCGTAGACCATCAGCGGCGCGGAGCCGTCGACGGGCGTGTCCTTCTTCATCAGGACGGTGATCGGCACTTCGGTTCCGTCGCTGGCCGTGGCGTAGAGCCGCTTGGCCACATAGTCCGCCGGGTTGTGGCCGGACGGCACCTCCTGGGTCTTCCTCAGCGTGCGTTCGCGCGAGGCCATGTCGTAGTCGAACCACTGCTTGGGCGTGGTCGGCGACTGGTAGACGAAGCGGGTGAGGGGAGAGGCGTATTCATAGGTCCCCGCCAGGCTCAGCGCATAGGCGTCCTCGTCGAAGGCCACGGCGTGTTCGGCGCCGTCGCGCTGGCGCACCACCAGCCGGTTGGAGGCGTTCACCCGCTCCAGCCGCACCAGATGGGTCTCGAAGGCGTCGATCCCGACGATGTAGCGGCCGGCCTCGTGCGGCACGAGTTCGCGCCAGGTCCCGCGCGAGGGGACCTCGGCCTCGGAGGTCATCAGCTTGAAGTCGATGGCGCCGTCGACATTCGTCAGGATCACCCAGCGGTCGGTCCAGTGCTCCAGCTCGTAGCGGTCGCCCGCCTTGCGCGCGACGGCGACCACCGGCGCGGCGGTCGGGTTGCTCGCCGGGACCAGCCACGCCTCTGTGGTCTCGTGGTCGCCGGCGGTGATCAGGATGAACTGCTCATCGGCGGTCACGCCGAGGCCGAGGAACATGCCCTCGTCCTCTTCCTCGTAGACCAGCACGTCCTCGCCGCCCCGCGCCGGGCGGCGGAAGACCTTGGCCGGCCGGGCGTTCTCGTCGCGCCAGATCCAGAACAGCCACTGGCTGTCCGGCGAGAACACGAAGTCGCCGTAGGCGCTCTCCACCGTGCCCGGCAACACCGCCCCGCCCGCCTCGCGCACCTGGATGCGGTAGTATTCGGAGCCCTGCTCGTCGACCACCCAGGCGAACAGCGCATGGTCGGGCGAATGCCCCGCTGCGCCGACCTTGTAGTAAGCCTTGCCCCTGGATTCGGCGTCGGCGTTCAGCAGCACCACCTCGCCGTCCGGCTTGCCCCGCGGCCGCCGCGCATAGATCGGGTGCTGGCCGCCGGTCTCATAGCGGCTGTAGTAGTCCCACGGCCCGTCCGGGGTCGGGACCGAGGCGTCGTCCTGCTTGATGCGCCCCTTCATCTCCTCGAAGAGGGTCTTCTGGAAGCCCTCGGTCGGCCCCAGCATGGCGTTCATGTAGGCGTTCTCGGCGGTCAGGTGCGCCTTCACGTCCGGCTTGATCAGGCCTGGGTCGCGCAGCACCTTCTGCCAGTTGTCGTCCTTCATCCAGGCGTAGTCGTCGACCCGCACGCGCCCCAGCTGCTCGATGCGCTTGGGAACCTTCTTGGGGACGGGCGGCGTCGGGGGAGGGGTCAGGCTCATGGCCTCACGAGGGATAAGCACGGCGGTCGCGGTCGCCAACAGCTGACGTCGATTCACGGGTCTTAAACTCTCGCTAACCATAAGGGAGGCTTGCGGCGGCGGCCCGCGCCGCCACAAGCGCCGGCCGAGCTTGGCCGGATCACCGAACTGCGACAAGGGCGCGCCTTGTGCCCGGACTCGGCTATGATCACATTTGAGGGTGGGGGACGAACAAACCGCCTGCTCACGAAAGGGGGCTCGATGGCCGCGGACCTGCCGCTGGAGCTGATCCACGCGACGGTTCAGCTCGAACAGCCGCTGGCCGACGGCACGCGCACGGTCGGCACCGGCTTCCTGATCGCCGCGCCGCGTCCCGACGGCAGCCCGCGCACGGTGCTGGTCACCGCCGCCCACGTCTTCGACCGGATGCCCAGCGAGGATGCCCGCATCGGCTACCGGGCGCCCAACGCCGACGGCTCCTGGAGCTATACGCCGCAGACCCTGACCATTCGCACTCCGGATGGCGAGAAACTCTGGACCAAGCACCCGACGCGCGATGTGGCGGTGATCTCCATCACCGCGCCGGAAGCCTTCGCCAAGGCCGCCATTCCGCTGAGCTGGCTGGCCCAGGACGACACCTTCGCCAAGGAGAAAGTCAGCGCCGGCGACGAGATGATGGCCCTCGGTTTCCCGCGGGGCCTGGCCGCCAACCAGGCGGGCTTTCCGATCCTGCGCTCGGGCAAGGTCGCTTCCTGGCCGTTGGCGCCGGCCAACATCTACCCGACCTTCCTGCTGGATTTCTCGGTCTTCCCCGGCAACTCCGGCGGCCCCGTATTCATGTCCAGTCCCGGCGGCGACGGCCAGCGCCAGTTCATCGCCGGCCTGCTGACCCAGCAGGTGGAGCTGAACAAGGAGCGTCTGGAGATCGGCATCGTCACCCACGCCAAGTACATCCGCGAGACCATCGCCCTCCTGGACGCCGAGGCTCCCGCGCCCGACACCCTGATCGCCCGCGACGAGGGCGTCCGGCAAAGCGCCCAGGCGGCGTCGGCGGACCGGGCGACGAGCAACGACTGAGATCATTGCCCAAGGCTTGTCGGGTGATACCTTTTTTGGTATCAAATCCCGACCGCTGAACTGATCGCGACGACCTCATGGATGAAAAGCCGATCGCATGGCTGGGCGGCAGCTACAGGGATCTTCGCGCTTTGCCCCAGGTGGT
>JADZBR010000047.1 GCA_020852035.1 Caulobacteraceae bacterium | reverse complement strand
GGTCTATTCGAACGAAGAAGTCTCCGACGAGGAGATGGAGAAGTACGCGGGCTAGGTCCCTTCTCCCCCTGCGGGAGAAGGTGTCGCCGCCAGGCGACGGATGAGGGGTCTCTCAGAACCCTCCATTCCCGCCCAGCTGATCCGCTTTCGAGGCGTCGCACAATCTTCGACCCCTCATCCGACCCGCTGCGCGGGCCACCTTCTCCCGCAAGGGGAGAAGGGTCACGAGCGTCCCGTGCCTCGGCCCGGGAAAGCTTCGCCGTCTGGCGCGTTCTCCCCGCGAAGGGAGGCGCGCTTGCAAACCATCCACCTGTTCATCCTGCCGGTCGCCGGTTCGCTCCTCGCCGGCGGCGTGATCGGCTTCGAGCGGGAGTTCCGCGGCCGGCCGGCGGGCCTTCGCACCCACATCCTCGTCAGCCTGGCCTCGACCCTGCTGATGCTGGCGGCGGTGCATCAGGACCTGTGGTTCGCGCTCGACCCCGCCGTCGTGCGAATCGATCCGGTGCGGATGGCCCACGGGGTGCTCACCGGCATCGGCTTCCTCTGCGGCGGAGTGATCTTCCGCGAGGGCCTGTCGGTGCATGGCCTGACCACCGCCGCCTCCATGTGGATCACCGCGGCTCTCGGCCTGCTCTACGGCGCCGGCGTCTACCCCCTCGCCATCGGCGGCACGGCGATCGCCGTGCTGGTGCTGGGCGCGCTCAGGATGGCCGACCCGCACCTGCCGCAGCAGCACCTCTCCGAAATGACCGTGCGCTTTCGCGGCGGCCAGGCGCTGTCGCAGGCGGAATTCACCCGGCTGCTGGCCGACCACGACCTCACCGCCACGCCCTTCACCCAGCGGATGGTCGATGGCGGCGCCATAGAACTGGCCGCCACCATCCGCACCGTCAGCCGCACCCAGACCGCGCGCCTGGCCGAGCGGCTGGCGCAGCATCCGGCCGTCGCCGCCTTCGAGATCGCGCCGCGTAACGATTGAGCAACCCTGCTAGGGTCGTGTAGTCGTCGGGCAGGAACAGATGACGAACGCGATTCGGATACTGGGGCTCGACCCCGGCCTGCGCCGCACCGGCTGGGGCGTGGTGGCGATCGACGGCGCGCGCCTGTCGCACATCGCCCACGGGGTGATCGCGCCACGCGACAGCCTGCCCTTCTCCGAGCGCCTGCTGATGCTGTTCGACGGCGTCGCCGAGGTGATCGAAGCCCACGCCCCCCACGAGGCGGCCATCGAAGAGACCTTCATGACCGCCAACGGTTCCTCCACCCTGAAGCTGGGCCACGCCCGCGCCGCCGCGATGATCGCGCCGGCCAAGGCCGGCCTGCCGGTGGCCGAATACGCCGCCACGGTGGTCAAGAAGTCCGTGGTCGGCACCGGCGCGGCCGACAAGACCCAGGTCGCCTTCATGATCCAGCGCCTTTTGCCCACCGCCGGCGCCGCCACCGCCGACGCCGCCGACGCCCTGGCCGTCGCCATCGCCCACGCCCACGCCCGCAAGGCGCGCCGACTGGGGACCGCCGCATGATCGGCCGCCTCGCCGGCGCCGTCGCCGAGGTCGGCGAGGAGGAGGCGCTGATCGACGTGCTCGGCGTCGGCTACGTGGTGCGCTGCGGCGCGCGCACCCTCTCGCGCCTGCCGCCGGTCGGCGAGGACGCCATCATCCACGTCGAGACCCAGTGGAGCGAGGCGCAGGGCCCGCGCCTCTACGGCTTCCTCTCCCGCGACGAGCGCCGCGCCTTCGTCCTCCTGCAGGCCATCCAGGGCGTCGGTCCCAAGGCCGCCCTGGCGGTGCTCGACGTTCTGCCCCCCGCCGAACTCGCCCAGGCCGTCGCCCGCGAGGACAAGGCGCAGGTCGCCCGCGCCCAGGGCGTCGGCCCCAAGCTCGCCCAGCGCATCGTCGTGGAGCTGAAGGACAAGCCCATCGGCGGCGGCGAACTGGTGATGGTGGCTGGGGGCGGGCTCGAACCGCCGAGCAGCGCACAACCGCCCTCGATCGCCGGCGAGGCGGTCGCCGCGCTGATGGGCCTGGGCGTCGCCGAACCCGCCGCCCGCCGCGCCGTCGAGCAGGTCGTGCTGCGCGAGCCCGATCTCGACCTCAACGCTGCGATCAAGGCGTCCTTGCAGGAGCTCGGCCGGTGACCCGCCTGGTCAGCGCCGAGCCGGCGCCGATGGAGGGCTCCGACCGCGCCCTGCGCCCCCAGACCCTCGCCGAGTTCGTCGGCCAGCAGCAGGCCAAGGCCAATCTCTCGGTGTTCATCGAGGCCGCCCGCGGCCGCGCCGAGGCGCTGGACCACGTGCTGCTGTTCGGCCCGCCGGGCCTGGGCAAGACCACCCTGGCCCAGATCGTCGCCCGCGAGCTCGGCGTGAACTTCCGCGCCACCTCCGGCCCGGTGCTGGCCAAGGCCGGCGACCTGGCGGCCATCCTCACCAATCTCGAGCCGCGCGACGTGCTCTTCATCGACGAGATCCACCGGCTGGCGGCCAACGTCGAGGAGATCCTCTACCCGGCCATGGAGGACCACGTCCTCGACCTCGTCATCGGCGACGGCCCCTCGGCCCGCTCGATCCGCATCGACCTGGCCCCCTTCACCCTGGTCGCCGCCACCACCCGCGCGGGCCTGCTCGCCACGCCGCTGCGCGACCGCTTCGGCATCCCGCTGCGCCTGGAGTTCTACACCCACGCCGAGCTGCAGCAGGTGCTGACCCAGGCCGCCCGCAAGATGAACCTCGACCTCGCCCCCGAAGGCGCCGCCGAGATCGCCGCTCGCGCCCGCGGCACCCCCCGCGTCGCCGGCCGCCTGCTGCGCCGCGTCCGCGACTTCGCCAGCGCCGACGGCGCCGAGGTCATCGACAAGAAGGTGGCGGCTCGCTCCCTCGCCCGGCTGGAGGTCGACGAGTCCGGCCTCGATTCCCTCGACCGCCGCTATCTCGCCGCCCTGATCGAGAACTACGGCGGCGGCCCCGCCGGCGTGGAGACCCTGGCCTACGCCATCGCCGAAGCCCGCGACGCCGTGGAGGACGTGATCGAACCTTACCTCCTTCAGCAGGGCTTCATCCAGCGCACCCCGCGCGGC
>JADZBR010000046.1 GCA_020852035.1 Caulobacteraceae bacterium | reverse complement strand
TCGCCGCCGACATCGAGGCCCTGGTCAAGGAGCTCGGCCACCACGTGTCCGATATCGCCGCCACCCGCACCGAGGCGGTCGATGCGGTGACCCGCAAGACGCCGGGCCTGGTGCTCGCCGACATCCAGCTGGCCGACGGCTCCTCGGGGATCGACGCGGTGAAGGACATCCTGGCGCGCTTCGACGTGCCGGTGATCTTCATCACCGCCTTCCCCGAGCGCCTGCTCACCGGCGAGCGGCCCGAGCCGACCTTCCTGATCACCAAGCCCTTCCAGCCGGAGACGGTGAAGGCGGCGATCGGCCAGGCGCTGTTCTTCCACCCGCGCAAGACCAGGCAGGCGGCGTAGAGCTTCACCGGAACGGCCGCCCGCGCATCGCGTTCTTTCCGCAAGGCCGCTCCGGCGGCGTTTCGGGAGAACGGTTCGATGCTGGGTTGGGCTTTGATCTTCGCGGTGCTGGCGGTCGTCGCCGGCTATCTGGGCTTCATCGGCCTGGCGGGCGTGGCGGCCACCATCGCCAAGGTGCTGTTCGTGGTGTTCCTGGTGCTGCTGGTGGCCGGCTTCGTGGTCCGCGCCATCCGGGGGCAGTCGGTGATCTGACGACAGGGATCCGCCAGCAAAAAGGGCCGCCCGATGAGGCGGCCCTTTTTTTCGTCGCCGCTCGCCCCGCCTCAGCCGGGCGGCGTCGGGGCGGGGTTGGCCTTCGGCGCCGGGGGCGGGGCCTGGAAGGCGGCGGCGTCCTGCGGCTGGCTGGCGTTGTTCGGCTCCACCGCGGCCAGGTCGTTCGAACGCCAGCCCCAGCTGGCGAACAGCGCGATCGCCGCCAGCAGGGTGGAGATCACCAGCACCCAGAAGACGTGCCGCCCGTAGCGGCCTTGCCGGGCGCGGGTCGCGCCGAGGTCGATATGCGGTTCGGAGGTGTCGGTCGGAGTGGCCATGAGAGTCCTCTCTACTGCGGGTAGTAGGCCAGGGCTTCGGCGGCCTGCTGCTGTTCGGCCAGGCGCCACGCGCCGGTGCCGAGCAGGGCGGCGGTGCAGAGCGTCAGGACCAGCCAGCGGGCAAAGCCGGGGCGTCGCGGGCGTGAGGGCCGCTGATAGACCACGCCTCCGTCGACGAGTTTTATGGTCTGCATGGGAGAAGGCTCCCGCGGTCACGCCGAAGCTGTGGCGTCGGACGGGTAACGCTGGAATCGGGCCGGCTGTTCCGGCGCGCCCTGCGGCCCGGCTTCGCGGGACGGGCGAAAAAATTCGCTGGAACCGGCGGAACCACCTTCGGCGCCGGGGGTTATGTCGATGCGGAGGCGGCGACGCCCCCCCGACTTGAGACCGGCAGTCGCCGGTCTGCCGTCTCCGCACCCCCTTTTCTCGATGATGCAGACTTTCGGGCCGTTCCTTTGAGGAGCGGCCCGACCTTTATCGGCGCGCCTGGTGGATGATGATGTCGGCGCGTCGGCGCAGGGGCCGCGCCTCGCCGTCCGGCGTCACCGACCCGGCTTGGCCGGCGGCCGCGACCCGCAGGTCGCCGGTCGGCAGGCCCGCGGCCACCAGGGCGGAGGTCACCGCCTCGGCCCGGCGTTCGGAGAGCTGCTGGTTGGCGTCGGGCGCACCGACGGCGTCGGCCAGGCCGACGATCTCGATGTAGCTGATCTTGCAGTTGCGCGCCTCGCTGGCGGCCTGGGCGATCACCGCGCGGCCCTCGTCGGTGACCAGGTGGGAGTCGGCCTCGAAATAGATCGAGGTGACCGAGGTCCCGCAGGCGCTGGCCGGCTGCACGATGTCGTCGCGTTTCAGGCCCGAGGCGCAGCCGGTCACCAGGACGCTCGCCAGAATCGCTCCGATCAGTCGCCCGCCCATCGCCAGCCCGCCACCAGAAAAGGAAAGAGGCGGTCAGCCTAGCCGACCGCCTCTCGCCTCACAATCGGGCTGGCGCGCCGATCAATACCGGGGACGACCGTCTTCCCAGTAATAACGGCCGGTGCCGGAGTCGTAGTAGTAATAACGGCCGGCCCGCTCGTCGTAGTATTGCCGGCGATTGGGCGCGGCCGCGCCGCAGCCGCCGTCTTCGCGGCAGCCCTTGACGGCGCCGGCGGTGCCGCCGAGCGCGGCGCCGACCGCCGCGCCGGTGCCGACCCCGACGTCGCCGGAGACGGCGCCCACCGCGGCGCCCGCGAGCGCGCCCAGGGCGGCCCCGCCGGCGGCGTTGCGTTCGACATTCCCGGTGGTGGTGCACGCCGCAGCCAGCAACCCGGCTCCGGCAAGCGCGATCCAAGTCCTGATCATTGTTGGCGCTCCTTCATGAGAAACCTTGTCCCCGGCCCACAACGCCACGTGATCTGGACGGTTCCGAGGCGGGAACGCAAAGCTTCGCCTGTCGTTAGCCGCTGACGCCGCATGCGCGGCGCTTCAGCCCCGGGGGGTCTCATGGCCGCGCGTCCACGTCTGCAGCACATCGAAGTGGTGGCCAATCCCGCTTCCGGGAGCGTCGGGCCGGACGTCGAGGCGGAGTCGCAGGCGATCTTCGGGCGTCTCGGGCTCTCGGCGGCCATCTGCGCGCCGCCGGGCGACAGCCTGACCCGCTGCCTGCGCGAGGCGATCGCCCGCAAGCCCGACCTTCTGGTGGTCATCGCCGGCGACGGCACCGCCCGGGCGGCGGCCGAGCTCTGCGCCCAGGGCGGGCCGATGCTGGCCCCGCTGCCGGGCGGCACCATGAACATGCTGCCCTACGCCATCTACGGCCGCCGGCCCTGGCAGGACGCCCTGGCCGACATCCTCCAGGCCGGAGAGGAGCGGCCGCTCGGCGGCGGCCAGGCGTCCGGGCGGATCTTCCTGGTGGCGGCGATCCTCGGCGCGCCCGCCCTCTGGGCGCCGGCGCGGGAGGCGGCCCGGGAGGGCAAGCTGGGCCTTGCCCTGGACCGCGCCCGGCGCGCCTGGAGCCGCGCCTTCTCCTCGCGCCTGCGGGTGCAGCTGGACTCGGGGCCCCGCCGCAAGGCCGAGGCGGCGACCTTCCTCTGCCCGCTGATCTCCAAGGCGCTGGACCCGGCCGCCCCGCGCATGGAGGCGGCGGTCTTCCAGACCACCGGCGCGGCCGAAGCCTTCCGGCTCGGCCTGCACGCCCTGGCCGGCGACTGGCGCAACGACCCTGCGGTGGAGGCGGTGGCCCTGGACCGCGCGGTCTGCGAGGCCGGCCGGCCGATCCCCACCATCCTCGACGGCGAGACGGTCGAGCTCGGGTCGCGGGTCGAGGTGACCTTCCGGGCGGATATGCTGCGGGTGCTGGCGCCGGCGGGGTTCTCGTGAAGCTGATCCACCTCTCCGACATCCACTTCGGCGGCGAGAACCGCGAGGCGGTGGCGGGCGCGGCGGCCTTCATCGACGAGACGCCGTGCGACCTGGTGATCGTCAGCGGCGACCTCACCCGCTGGGCCGAGGTGGAGGAGTTCCAGGCCGCCCGGGCCTGGCTGGACGCCATCCGCCGGCCGCTGCTGGTCACGCCGGGCAACCACGACGCGCCCTATCTGCAGTGGGCGGCGCGGGTGTTCACCCCCTTCGCGCGCTTCGAGCGGCTGATCGGCCCGGCCTCCAGCCAGTGCTTCCGGGGCGAGCGGCTGGCGGTCTGCGGGGTCAACACCGCGCGCGGGGCGCAGCCGCGCCTCAACTGGTCCAAGGGCCAGATCTCGCGGGGCCAGGCGTGCTCGGCGCTCGCGACCCTGGCCGAACCCGCCGGGCTTCGCGTGGTGGGCTGCCACCATCCGCTGATCGAGATGATCGGCGGGCCGATGACCGCCCGCGTCTGGGGCGGCGAGCGGGCCGCGCGGCGCTTCGCCGAGGGCGGGGTCGACCTGGTGTTGTCCGGGCACATCCACGCGCCGTTCGCCTGGAGCTATCCCTATGCGGACGGGCGCACCCACGCCGTGGGCGCCGGGACGCTGTCGGTGCGCGAGCGGGGGGCGCCGCCGAGCTTCAACGTCATCGACGTCGCCGACGACCAGGTTCGCGTCACCGCGCAGGGATGGACGGGCGGGCGCTACGAGCCGTGGCGCACCTGGGCGCTCGACCGGCGGGGCGCCTGAACGCAAAAACGCCCGGCCGGGGCCGGGCGTCTCAATGCTTGCGAGGTTCGGCGTTCAGGGCGCGCGTCCGCGGATCAGGTGCATGATCAGCGAGACCACGAACAGGATCACGAAGATGTAGAACAGCCACTTGGCGATCACCATTGCGCCGCCGGCGATGGACGTGAAGCCCAGCAGGCCGGCGATGAGGGCGACCACCAGGAAAATCAGAGCCCATCTGAGCATCGGCGACTCCCTTCCTGGAAGGCGGGCCGCTCAGCGCTTGGCCGGCGTCACGGCTTCCTTTGCGATCAACGCACTGACCAACGCCCCGACAAGCTTGGGGTTGCGTATGGCGAAGACGCCGACGGCCAGGGTGGCGGTGGCGGCGAGCACCGGCCGCTTGCGCGCCAGGTCCATCGCGCGGCTGAGCAGATCGTCCTGATTGGGCTGGTCGGCGAGCTTGCGCGCCGTCGACCTGGGTTTGAGCAGCAGGCCGGCGATCGCGGCCACCAGCGCGGCGGTGAGCGCCACCAGGGCGGCGGCGGCCGGCAGCCCGACATATTGGCAGAGCAGCCCGCCGAGCGCGATCGCGCCGGCGATCAGCACGATCGCCAGGGCGGTGGCGAGGAGCGTAGCGGCGCTCAGGGCGCGCAGCGCGGTCTTGAAGATCAACGGCGTCCGCCGGAGAGCGCCAGGCCGATCAGCACGCCGAGGCCGAGGGCCGCGGCGGTGGAGACCAGCGGCCGCTCGCGCACCCGCTCGACCACATAGCGCTGGGCCTCGTCGATCTGTTCGCCGGCGGTGTCGGCGTAGGTGCGCGACTGGGCGCGGATGGTTTCGATGGAATCCTGCACCGCGCGCTCGAAGCGGCGGGCGGCCTCCGAGAAGCGGCGCTCGGCGGCGCCGGCCAGGGACGCGGCGGCGTCGGCCGCGTCGTCGGCAGCGGCCTTGGCCTTGTCGGTGGCCTGGTCGATGGCGTTGGCGGGCATGTTCGTCCTCGCTGGGTCTGGCGCTGGAAACGGAAAGGTCGCCGTCCGCCTGACGGCTTAGCTGCAACGTCCGCTAGGTCAAGCCGGTTCCGATCTTGTGATGCGGCACGGCGCGCGCGGAAGGTCGCCCTCAAGGCGCATGCGGTATATTGTCGCGGAATGATGGATGACGGGCTGCCCGGATCCCCCGCCAGACTGGAGCGCGAGCGCCTCGACCTGGCCCTGCAGGCCTCGGGCCTGGCCGAGTTCGAGTGGGACATCGCGCGCGACATCTTCATCGTCAGCCCGCGCATGGCCGCGCTCACCGGCCTGCCGCCCGGCCCCTCGGCGGCGGAGGGCGGGGAATACCCCTACCGCTCGATTCACCCCGACGACCGCGACCGGGTGCGCGGCGAGGTGCGCGAGCAGGTGGAGGCCAGGGGCGCCTACCAGGTCGAATATCGCCGCCTGCGGCCGGACGACGGGCGCGAGGTCTGGATGCGCGCCTCGGGCCTGGTCGTGCGCGGGCGCGGCGGCCAGGCGGAACGGCTGATCGGGGTGTTGCAAGACATCACCGAGGTCAAGGAGGAAGAGGCTCGGCGCGAAGCCCTGATGGGCGAGCTGGACCATCGGGTGAAGAACGTCCTGGCCGCCGTGCAGTCGATGGCCAACCGGACGGCGCGCGGCACCACCTCGCTCTCGGCCTTCGTCGACGCCTTCTCCGGTCGGCTCAAGGCGATGGCCTCGGCCAACGAACTGCTGACGGCGGCGCGCTGGCGCGGCGCGGCCGTCGCCGACCTGGCGGCCGCCGAACTCGGCGGGCTGGCCCAGCACCAGGCGCGCTGGACCGGCCCCGAACTGGTGCTTTCGCCCCGGGCGGTGAACGCGCTCTCGCTGGCGTTGCACGAACTGGCGGCCAACGCGCTGAAGTTCGGCGCGCTTTCGACGCCGACCGGGCGTGTCGACCTGCGCTGGCGCACCCTGCCGGGCGGCGGGGTCGAGCTGATCTGGACCGAGACCGGCGGCCCGCCGGTGACCGCGCCGGGCCGCGACGGCTTCGGGCTGACGATGCTGGGCCAGGTGACCGGGCGACAGCTGAACGGCGAGGTGACGCTCGATTGGCGCCCGGAGGGCCTGCGCGCGCGGATCACCGCCGGGGCGGAGGCGCTGGCGCCTACGCCCGAGGCCCCGGCTCCAGCGGTCGAGCGCGTCACCCGCGGCGAGCTCGGCGACGCGCCCGCCAAGGGCGACTCGAACCTTTTGGGGCTGCGGGTGCTGATCGTCGAGGACGCGGCGCTCTTGGCCATGGAGCTGGAATCGGCGCTCGCCGACGCCGGCGCCGAGACGGTGGGGCCGGCCTACGAACTGGCCGAGGCCCTGCAACTGGTGGAGCAGCCGCTGGACGCGGCGGTGCTGGACGCCAACCTCAACGGCCACATGGTGACCCCGGCGGCCGAACGCCTGCGCGCGCGCGGCGTGCCCTTCCTGTTCGCCACCGGCTACGGCGAGGCCGGCGGCGCGCCCGGCGGGGTCGGCGCGCCGGTGATCCGCAAACCCTACGACGTCGGGGCGGTGGTGGCCGCGGTGGCGCAGCTGGCCGGCCGCTGAACGCTCGGACGATTCCATCCGAGCCAAAAAGGCTCTAGGCCGATCCCATGAGCGATCTGGTCCTGCCCGCCCCGCCGATCCCGACCGTGCCCGTCGAGGGCGGCGGGCGCTTTCCCGTGCGCCGCATCCTCTGCGTTGGCCGCAACTATGCGGCCCACCGGCGCGAGATGGGCGGCGACGACCGCGATCCGCCCTTCTTCTTCGCCAAGCCGGCCGACGCGGTCGTGCCGCCCGGCGCGGATCCGGCCTACCCGTCCATGACCGGCGACCTGCACCACGAGATCGAACTGGTGGTCGCGCTGGGAAGCGGCGGCGCGAACCTGACCCCGGCCGAGGCGCTGGGGGCGGTGTTCGGCTACGCCGTCGGCGTCGACCTCACCCGCCGCGACCTGCAGAACGCGGCCAAGGCCAAGGGCCAGCCGTGGGACGCCGCCAAGGGGTTCGACGGCTCCGCGCCGATCTCCGCCATCCGCCGTCTCGAGGCGGCGCCGCAGGGCCGCATCGCCCTGAGCGTGAACGGCCAGGCGCGCCAGGCGGCGAGCGTCGCCGACATGATCTGGAACGTGCCGGAGATCATCGCCGAAGCCTCGAAGCTCTGGACCCTGGCGGCCGGCGACCTGATCTTCACCGGCACGCCGGAAGGCGTCGCCGCCCTGGTGCGCGGCGACCGGGTGCGCGGCGAGGTGGAGGGCGTCGGCGCGCTGGAGTTCCAGGTCGTCTGACCCCGCGCCGCCCGCCAAGCTTCACCGTAACCGAAACTCAATGGCTGTGCGCTAAGCCTTTGGGCTGGACTCGGGGGACTTTCGGCCATGTCGCGGTTGCGCGCATTCGCAGGGGACCGGCGCGGCAATGTCGTGCTGATCTTCGCGCTGGCGATCTTCGTGCTCGGCATGCTGGTGGCCGCGGCCATCGACCTGACGCGCGCCTCGTCGTCCAAATCGCTCCTGCAGGACACCACCGACGCCGCCGTGCTGGCGGCGGCCAAGTCCTACCACTCCAACGCCTCCAAGCCCGCGACCGAACGGCTGGCGGCGGCCAGGGCGGCGGCCGACGCCTACATGACCTCGATGGTGGCGAGCCGATCCGACACCCTGCTCAACCCCACCTGGGAGGTGACGGTGAGCAAGACGGGTGTCGCCACTCTGACCGCCAAGGGCGCCAGCCCGGCCTACCTCGGCGGCTTCTTCGGCATCGACAAGATCGACTTCACCACCGTGGCGGTGGCGCAGGGCGCGGCGCCGCGGCTGGAGATCGCGCTGGTGCTCGATAACACCGGCTCGATGGGCCAGAACGACAAGATCGGAAAGCTGCGCGACGCCGCGCTCCAGCTGGTCAAATCGCTGGAGAAGGGTGCGGCGAACAGCAGCCTGGCCGACCCGCTGAAGATTTCCCTGGTGCCCTTCTCCATGACCGTGCGCGTCGATCCCGACGCCTACCGCAACGCCGACTGGATCGACACCAAGGGCCTGGCCTCCATCCACCACGAGCATTTCAGCGACGACAGCAAGACCCGCTTCCAGCTGCTCAAGCAGATGGGCGTCAGCTGGGCCGGATGCGTCGAGCGCCGGCCGGCGAAGATCGGCGGGACCTGGGTCGACTACGACATCACCGAGGCGCCGCCGACCCAGATGACGCCCGACACGCTCTATGTGCCCTATTTCGCGCCGGACGAGCCGGGGGCGCCCGGCGACAAGTGGCTCGACGGGGACCGCGTCAACAACAGCTATCTCAACGACGGCGTCGGCGGCGGCTGGACGCAGCGCCAGGAGAACATCGCCAAATACAACACCTCGCCGTCGGGCGGCGGCGGCCCGAACCAGGGTTGCACCCTGGCCCCGCTCACCCGGCTCAGCGCCGACACCAAGCCGATCAAGAAGACCATCCAGGACATGGTGGCGACCGGCAACACCGACATCGCCTTCGGCCTGCTGTGGGGTTGGCATACGCTCTCGCCCAACGCCCCGTTCGGCGACGGGCGGCCCTACGGCGAGAAGAACCTCTCCAAGATCGTCATCCTGATGAGCGACGGCGACAACGTGAACTCGGAAGCCGACAATCCCAACGAGTCCACCTATTCCAGCGCCGGCTATGTCACCACCGGCCGGCTGGGGATCACCGGCGGCTCGGGAAGCGACCGCACCAAGGCGATGGACGAGCGGCTGGGCAAGCTCTGCGCGAACATGAAAGCCAAGGGCGTCGAGCTCTACACCATGCGGGTGGAGGTGAAGGGCTCGGGCTCCACGGTGCTGGAGAACTGCGCCTCCGGCCCTGACCACTACTTCGAGGTCGCCAAGGCGGCCGACATGAACGCCGCGTTCGAGCAGATCGCCGCCTCGATCATGGAGCTGCACCTCTCGAAGTAGGGTTGCGCGGGGGCGGGCGCGGACGTAAGGCGCGCCCATGCTCGACGACCTGAAGGACAACAACCGCCGCTGGTCCGAAGCCAAGCGGCTGGCCGACCCTGACTTCTTCAAGCGTCTGGAGCGCCAGCAGAGCCCGCAGTACCTGTGGATCGGCTGTTCGGACAGCCGGGTGCCGGCCAACGAGATCGTCGACCTCGATCCAGGCGAGCTCTTCGTGCACCGCAACGTCGCCAACCTCACGCCGCCGCAGGACGCCAACTACCTGTCGGTGCTGCAATACGCCCTGGAGGTGCTGAAGGTGCGCCACATCATGGTGGTGGGGCACTACGGCTGCGGCGGCGTGGCCGCCGCGGTGGACGGCCATCGCCACGGGCTGATCGACCACTGGCTGCACCCGATCCGCGAGGTGGCGGCCGAGCACCGCGCCGAGCTGGAGCCGCTCGGGCAGCGCGAGCGGATCGACCGGCTCTGCGAGCTCAACGTCATCCGGCAGGTGCAGAACGTCGCCTCCGACGTCTTCGTGCACGACGCCTGGGCGCGCGGGCAGTTCGTGCATATCCACGGGTGGGTCTATTCGCTGGGCGACGGCCTGGTGACGGACCTTGGCGTGACGGTGAAGGGTCCGCAGGACGTGGCGGAGTGGCTGCGGCCTTAGGGGCGGCCTGGCCTTGCGTGGTTCGAAACGCGCTGCGCGCGCCTCACCATGACCAGGTTTCCTCTGACCTGATCAGCACCGATCGCTACGGCCTTGGTCATCCTGAGGAGGCCGCGAGAGCGGCCGTCTCGAAGGACGCAACGGTTCAGCCGCCCGCCTTCACCCGAACCCGCGCCTTGGCCGCGCGCCCCTGCGCGTCGACCGCGCTGAGCTGGTAGAAGCCCGCCGCCCGCGGGCGCCAGATCACCTTGCCCGAAACCGGGTCGGCGGAGAGCGGCGACCCGTTCACATACCAGGACAGGCCCTTGCCCTCCGCCGCCAGCGCGAAGCCCCGCGCCGAGGCGCCGAGCGCGTCGGCCTGCAAGGTCGCCCCATCCGGCGGGAAGATCAGGCGCGGCCCGGCGTCGTTCGCCTCCAGACGCCGCAGCGCCCTCGGCGCGGCCTTGGGCGCGATGGGGCGCGGCGCGGCCGGCGGCGCCCGCAGCCGGTCGGCGACATCGAACAGCAGCGGCAGGGCGGCGTCGCGGCCGGTGAGGCCGCCGCGGGCGCCGCCGTCGGCCCGGCCGGTCCAGACCACCACCACGTGATCGCCGACCACCCCGGCCGCCAGGGCGTCGCGGAAGCCGTAGGAGGTGCCGGTCTTGTAGGCGATCGCCGGCCGGCCGGCGGTCAGGGCGGCGGGCGTGCGCCCGTCGGGCGGCGGGGTCTCGCGCAGGATGTCCAGCACCTGGCGGGCGGCCTCGGCGCGCACCAGCCGGTCGCCGGGCTGGCGCGGGCGTTTGGCGGCCTCGGCCTCGGTCCACGCCAAGGGCTTGGCGACGCCGCCGTCGGCCAGGGCCGCGTAGAGCAGGGCGAGGTCGCGCAACGACAGGCCCGCGCCGCCCAGCGCCAGCGCCAGGCCCGCCGCGCGGCTCTCCACCTGCGGGCGCACGAGGTTCGCGCCGGCGGCGGCGATGCGGGCGGCGAAGGCGTCCGGCCCGATGCGGTCGAGGGTGACGACGGCGGGCACGTTCAGGGAATGGATCAGCGCCTCGCGAGCGGTGACCTTGCCGTGGAACACGCGGTCGAAGTTCTCCGGCTGGTAGTCGGCGAAACGGGTGGCGGTGTCCCTGATCTCGGTGTCGGGGGCGGCTAGGCCCTGTTCGAAGGCGAAGGCGTAGATGAACGGCTTCAGGGTCGAGCCGGGCGAGCGCAGGGCGCGGGTCATGTCGATCCAGCCGCCGGGGCGGGCACGGCCGCCGGAGCCGACGGCGGCGCGGACGGCCCGGGTCCTGACATCGACCACCAGGATGGCGGCGGTCGCCTCCGGCCCCTGGGTGCGGGCGGCGGCTTCGGCCAGGGGCTCCAGGCGGGCCTGCAGGCCGGCGTCGATGGTCGAGATCACCGAGGCTTCGCGGCGCGGCGCGGCGCGGGCCAGTTCGCCGGCGGCGTGCCAGGCCAGGGCCGGGAAGGGCGCGCGGCCGGGCAGGGGCTCGGCCTCCGCCTCGGCGGCCGCGGGTTCGGCGATCGCGCCGGCGCGGCCCAGCTTGTCCAGCACCTGGCGGCGGGCCGCGCGCGCCGCCTCGGGACGGCGGTCGGGACGGCGGGCCTCGGGCGACTGCGGCAGGGCGATCAGCAGGGCCTGTTCGCCGGTGGTCAGGCTCTCCGGCTCATGGCCGAAGTAGGAGAGGCTGGCGGCGCGCACGCCCTCCAGGTTGCCGCCGTAGGGGGCGAGGGTGAGGTAGAGCGCCAGGATCTCGCGCTTGGAGTAGCGGGCCTCCAGCTGGAGGGCGCGCCACATCTCGATCAGTTTCGAGGCGAGGTTGCGCGGCCGCGGTTCCAGGAGGCGGGCCGTCTGCATGGTGAGGGTCGAGGCGCCGGAGCTGATCCGGCCGCTCAGCGCCGCCGAGCCGGCCGCACGGGCGACGGCCAGCGGATCGACGCCGGGGTGCAGCCAGAAGCGGGCGTCCTCCACCTGAATGACGCGGGAGAGGAAAGTCGGGTCGGTGCGCGAAAGGTCGGCGCGGATGCGCCAGCGGCCATTCTCCACCGGCAGGGCGCGCAGCCACGCGCCGCGGCGGTCGAGGGCGACGGGAGAGGATCGCTCGGCGCGGGCGAGGTTTGGGGGGAGCAGGGCGTCGAGGGCGAAGACGGCGGCTTCGGCGGCCATCAGGGCGCAGAGGGCGAGCGTGAGGCGCGCTATCCTTCCCCCATGCCGGGGGAAGGTTTCATCCGCCGACACCTAGCCCCCCGCCGCGATCACCGTGCGGCCGGCGTCGGTGCGGGCGGTGATGGCGGGGCGATACATGTCGCGGGCCTCGGCGCCGGGCAGGAGGTAGTCGCCCGGCGACACCGCCCGGGCGATGTAGGCGAAGGCGAAGGACTTGCCGCCGGCCAGGTCGGTGGCGGCGATGTAGCGGTCGTCGCGGCGCTCCTGCACATCGGCGCCGGTGAGCTCGCCGAGGAAGCGGAAGGGGCCGTTCTGGGCGTCGTCCGGCCCGAGCACGGTCTCGATCTCGAAGCCGGCCGGCAGGGCGTCGTCGACCACCAGCGAGAGCGAACGGGCCTGTTCGGAGCGGCCGGAGATCAGCACGATCACCCGGTCGCCCTGGCGCAGGGCGGCCGGATCGGCCGAGCCGCCGCCCATCGCGTAGAGCTGCTTGCTCAGCGTCAGGCCGTTCTGTTCCGCGCCCGGCGCGGCGACCGGCGTGCCGCGCACGGTCACGGTCCGCCAGAGCGCGCCGGAACCCTTGTTGGTGAAGCGCGCGTCCGCCAGGCGCCCCACCGCCCAGCGCGGTCCGCCGCCCATCGGGTTGAGCGCCGTCGCGCCGGCGGCCTCGACGCGGATCGCGCCGGCCGCCTTCAGCATGTAGTGGGCGGCCTGCAACAGGCGCGCCTGCTCCTGGGTGTTGAGGGCGTCGGGGTCCTTCACGGCGTTCTCCAGCCGGGACTGCAGGCCGCGGGCGAGGTCGGGCTCGCCGGCCTCGTAGGCCAGGGCGACGACGGCGGCGAGGTCGCGCAGCGGGCTCTGATACCAGTCGGTCTCCTCGCGGTAGCCGAGCGAGCCGATCGCCTGGCGGAAGGCCGAGCGGGCCCGGGCCTTGTCGCCCATCAAGGCCAGGCCGGCGGCGACCTGCGCCTTGGGCAGGGGGGCGGTCTCGGTCTTCATCTGCACGTCGTGCCACCAGCGCAGGCGCGCGAGGTCGCCCTTGCCGCCCTTGGCCAGCACATAGAGCGCATAGGCCGAGGCCCGCCGTCGCATCCGCTCGGTGGCCGCCTTGCTGTCGGCCTCGCTGCGGCCCCACCAGGTCGGGTATTCGAGCCGGTAGGAGACCGGCGACCAGCCCTCCGGCCGCGAGATCTGGCGCATGGCCGAGAGCGCGCGGTCGACGGCGGCCTGCGGCACCGGGGCGCCCCGGCGCTGGGCCTCGATCAGGAAGTCGGTCGTGTAGGCGCCGAGCCAGGCGTCCGCCTCGCCGTCGCCGACCCGCCAGAGGCCGAAGGCGCCGTCCATCGTCTGCCGGTCGAGCAGCTTGCCGACCGCCTGATTGAGGGCCGGCGAGGAGCGCCGCAGCTTCGGATCGTCGGCCACCTCCAGCGCGTAGAGCAGCGGATAGGCGGTCGAGACCAGTTGCTCGGTGCAGCCGTAGGGATAGCGCGAGAGCGCCAGCGCGATCGGCGCCGGGTCGAAGCCGCGGAACGGCGAGTAGCTGACCTGCAGGCTGATGTCGCCGGCCGCCAGCCCCGCCAGCAGGTCGGCGGGCGGGGTGTAGAGCTCGCCGGGCCGCTGTAGCTCGATGGTCGTGCGGGTGATCGGGCCCCAGCCGAGGCGGGTCTGCAGGGGATAGGTCTTGCCGGTGGCGAAGCCCGGGCCGGAGACCTTGAAGCCGATCTCGCCGATGCCCGTCGCGCGGGGCGCGGCGAAGCCGATGCGCTCGACGATCCGTTGGCCGAGGGCCAGCTGGAAGAGCTTCTTGAACGGCGCGAGGATGCCGCCCCTGGAGGTCAGCTCGGCGGTGTAGCCGCCGGCCTTGCCTTCGAGGTTGTGCAGCTCCAGAGTCGCCGTCGCCTGGTCTCCCGGGGCCAGGAAGCGCGGCAGGTTGAGGTCGGCGACCACGTCCTCGCGCACCGTCACCGGCCTGGAGGCCGAGCCCACCGCCTCGTCGGTCCAGGCCACGGCCATCAGCCGCACCTCGCCGTTGAAGTCCGGCGCCGGCAGCTTGACCGTCGCCTTGCCGTTGAGGCCGGTCTCGACAATGCCGGACCACAGGGCGACGGTCTTGATCGGCGTCACCGTCAGGCCCTCGCCGCCCACCTCGTCGCCGCCGAAATTGACGTTGGCCGGGGCGCCCAGGTTGGGGTCGAGCAGGCGGCCGTAATCGTCGCGGTAGTCGAGGGTCAGGGCGCGCTTGCCGAAATACCATTTGGCGGGGTCGGGGCTGTCGAACTTGGTCAGCCTGAGAATCCCCTCGTCGACGGCGGCGATGGTCACCCTGGCCTTCTGGCCCAGGCCCAGCCCCTTCACCGTCACCGGCACCTCGAGCTCGTCCTTGGAGTCGATCTTGGTCGCCGTCGCCAGCTCCACCTCCAGCTTGCGCTTCTTCGGGTCGAGCGGGATGTAGATGAGGCCCAGCGCCCGCCGCGGCTTGGGCGAGGCCACCGGGTCGCGCGGCTGCACCACGGTGACCATCACATAGGCCCCGCCGCCCCAGGCGGCGCTGGTCGGCAGGCGCACGGTGGCGCCTTTCTCGCCGACGCTGACGGTCTTGAAGTCGATCAGCCGGTCGGTCGCGACGGCGATCTGCGCCTCGCCGGCGTAGGGCGGCTTGAGGGTGATCTCCACGGTGTCGCCCTGGCCGTAGCTCGCGGCGCCGCCGGAGACGCGCACGAAGTCCGGCGCCTCGACGTCCTGCGCCGGCGAGCCCCAGCCGGAGGCGAAGCGGATCACGCTGCGGGCCCCGTTGGCGTGGGTCAGCTCCATGCGGTAGTCGCCCCAGCCGAGTCGCCGGGCGATGCGCGCCGGCTGGCCGGGGCTGAGGTTCAGCGCCCCCGCCTGCACCACCACGTCGCGGCTGGTGCGCCGCCACTGCCAGCGGCCGTCCTGCTGGAACCAGTCGTAGTCCCAGTTCTCGGCGACCAGCCGGTACTGCACGGCGGGCAGGGCGATGCGCCGCCCGGCCGCGTCGACGGCGATGACGTTGAGGGCGATGGTCGGATCTCGCCCACTCCCGGAATCGCCCTGGTCGACCTTCACCCCCAGATAGGCCGGCTGGGTGCGGACCTTCAGCGAGACGCTCTCGCGCACCGGCCGTCCGCCCGGCTCGAACACCGAGGCGGTGATGGCGGCCACCAGCGGCTGGGCGGTGTCGCCGGCCTCCGCGCCGGGGAAGGCGAGCACCGCGCGGCCCTCGCCGTCGGTGACGGTGGAGCCGAGTTCGACGAACTTCTCCTCATAGGTTTCGCGCTGGTCGCCCCATTCGTAGCCCTCGAAGGCCGGGAAGGGGTTGGGGTCGCGGCGGATGCGCGCCTCGCCCTGCGTCTGCAGGCCGGCGCCGGAGGCCCCGTAGAGGAAGCGGGCGGCGATGGCGATGTTGCGGGCCTGGCCGGCGGCGACCGGCACGGCCTCCTGGCCCTCGGCGGTCACCGCCAGCCGCTGCGGCGCGAAGTCCTCCACCGAGAAGGAGAGATCACCGGAGGAGCCCTCGATGCCCTCGATTTCCAGGGTCGCCGTCCAGCGGCCGCGCGGGGCGCTTTTCGGCAGCTCGACGTTGTAGGCCACCGCGCCCAGCGGCGCGTTCGCGAAGGGATAGCGGCGGAACTCCACGCCCGAGGGGCGCTTGACGACCACCACGCCCTTGCGGTCCTTCACCGCCTTGGCCTCGCGGTCGCGCAGCATGCCGACCAGCCGCACGGTCTCGCCAGGGCGGTAGATGCCGCGGTCGGCGTAGAGGTAGCCGTCGACGGCGCTCCTGGTCGTGCGCCCGCCGACACCGCCGCCCTCCTCGATGACACGCCCGCCCGTGCCCTGCTTGGAGAGGTCGACCGGGGGGCGGTCCAGGTCGAGCACCGCCAGGTCCTCCTGCGCCCCGTAGGCCATCACCATCTTGGCGTCCTCGGCGCCCTCGCCCTCGAGCAGGGGGCGCGGGAAGCGCACGCGGCCGGCGGCGTCGGTCCGCGCCTCGGCCAGGTCCTCGCCGTTGCGCGCGACCAGCGTCACCCGCGTCCCGGGCAGGGTCTTGGCGGTCTTCAGCGAACGGACCACCACGTCGAGCGCCTCGGACCCCTCATAGGCCGAGAGCGCCATGTCGGTGAACATCACCCAGCGGCGGGCCTGGGCCGGCGGATTGGGGTCGTAGCCGTCCTCGTCGCCCTCGCCGGCGGCGATGCCGCGGCCGCCGGAGGCGTCCCTGGCCTTGATCAGATAGCCGCCGGCCTTCATCTCCTTCAGCACCGCGCCGAGCGGGAAGACCGTCGTCACGCGCTGGCCGCCGCCGTTCGCCACGTCGACCTGGCCTTTCCAGACCAGCCGGCCTTCGCCGTCGGCGCTGTCGTCGCCGTAGTCGCCTGGCCAGTCGCCCTCGCCGGTCGGGTCGGGCGCGGAGATGGACTTGCGAACCAGGTTGCGGTCGACCACCCGCCAGACCTCGATCTCCAGGCGGCTGACGTTGATGGTCTCGATGCCGACCCCGTCGGCGTCCTCTCTGGGCAGGATCACGCCGGAGCCGGCGAAGCCCACGAACGGCGGCTTTTCGCCGAAGGTGAAGTCGACGTCGGCGTTGGCGGCCAGCGTCTCGCCGCCCCTGCCCGGCAGGCCCTTCAGCAGGGTGACGCGGCGGTCGTGGAACCCGATGCCGGCGACGCAGAGTTCGGCGTCCTTCACCGTCACCGCCGGCGGGGCGCCGAGGTCGGGCGAGACCAGCACGAAGTCTGCGTAGGACTTCTGCGGGTCGAGCGGCTTGCTCATCTCGACGCAGGCGCGGGGGGCCGCGCCGGCGGTGTCGATCCGCGTGCGCCAGACGGCGAAGCCCTCGGGCTTGGGGACGCCACGGCGCGGCGCGCCCGCGCTGCGCGGCTTGCCGAACAGCGACCAGGAGAAGCCCTTGACGCTGTCGGTCGAGGCCGAGGCGCCCTTGCCGCCGCCGAACAGCCCGTCGACGCCCTTGGCGGTGACGAAGCCGCCCCCGAACCCGACGATCAGCGTTCCGATCGCGGCCAGCACCATGTTGCGGTTCATACTGAGCCCCCGCCTGTTGTCGGGGCCACGAGACGGCACTCGGGGCGGGTGGTCAATCGCAGGCGTCCCGGCCGACTCTGATGAGCGACACGACGGGTAAGCCCCTCCCCCTTGCGGAGAGGGGTTGGGGAGGGGGTGTCAGCAGAGGATTGTCCGGCGGAGCCTCGCCCTGAGCCTTTCCAGGGGAGTCACAGGCCTACACCCCCACCCCCGACCCCTCCCCGCAAGGGGGAGGGGAGATCCGCCTCAGCCGACCTGCGCGTCGTCCGCCTGCGCCGCCTCGAAGGCCGCGCGGCGGTCGTCCATCATCTTCTGACGCTCGGCGCGCATCTGCGGGTCCCAGGCCTGACGGGGCCCGACATGCATGCCGCCGTCGACCAGCATCGAGACGCCGGTCACGAAGGCGCTTTCCTCGCTGGCGAAGAAGAGGGCGGCGTTGGCGATGTCCAGCGGCTCGCCGGCGCGCTCCAGGGGCTGGGCGTCGGGCGCGGTCTGGCGCATGCCGGCCTTGATCATCTGCGCCATCGCCGGCGGCACCAGGTCCGAAGGGGTGAAGATCTCGGTGAGGATCAGGCCCGGGCAGATGGCGTTCACCCGGATGCGGTCGCGGGCCAGTTCGGCGGCGGCCACCTTGGTCAGGTGGATGACGCCGGCCTTGGCCACCGAATAGGCGATCGGGCCGGCGCCGGCCTGGGTCCCGGCGATCGAGGCGGTGTTGACGATCGCCCCGCCGTTCCGCGCCTTCATGTGCGGGACGGCGTAGCGCATCCCCAGCGCCACGGAGCGCAGCAGGAGGTTCTGGGTGAAG
>JADZBR010000045.1 GCA_020852035.1 Caulobacteraceae bacterium | reverse complement strand
CGTCGATATCGAGCGAGAGGCCGTCGGTGAACTCGAAGCGGCCGGCGCCGAAGGCGACGGTGTCGCCGGGCTTGGCGTCGATCAGGGCGGTCTGCGCGCGTTCCTGCGCGTCGGGGCCGGCGGGCACTTCGATCACCGCCGCCTGAGCCGCGCTGGCCATCGCCATCGCCGCTGTCGCCATCAGCCAGGTTTTCATCGCGCCCTCCCAAGCGTCGTTTGCGCCATCCTGCGCCGTTCGCCGGCCGGTGAAAAGGCGAACACCGCGTCATCTTTCATCGAGAGCCCCTCCCCCTTGAGGGCAGGGGTTGGAGTGGGGGTGCAGGCCTGTGACTCAGGAGAAGGGCTGTCTCGCGCCAGACCCGACCAGTCCTGCGCTAACACCCCCACCCCCGACCCCTCCCCTTGCGGGGGAGGGGAGGCGCGCTTCTTTCTCCCCATCGACAAGCCCCTCCCTCGCCCTTAACACCGTCGCCATTGCCAGCCGGCCCATCGAAGCCGGCGATCTATATTTCCGTTCGGGAGAGGATTTTCATGGACCGTATGGCCCCGCAGCCCACGCCGGAGACCCGGCATTTCTGGGAGGGCTGCAAGGCAGGCGAACTGCGTCTGCAAACCTGCAAATCGTGCGATGGCGGCGCCTATTTCCCGCCGCGTCCGTTCTGCCCCAGGTGCGGCAGCCGCGACGTCGAGGTGGTGAAGGCGTCCGGCAAGGGCGTGCTCTGGAGCTACGTCATCAACCAGCGCCCGCGCCCGGACATGGGCAAGGAGCCGCACTCCATCGCGGTAGTGCAGCTGGAGGAAGGCGTGCGGATGATGACCAACATCGTTGGCTGCCCGCAGACGCCGGAAGCCCTGGTGCTCGACATGCCGGTGGAGGTGGAATTCCTCGACCTGGGCGAGACCGCCCTGCCGCTGTTCCACCCCGCCTGAAGGACTATCCGATGAAACCGAACACTGTCGCGGTCGTCGGGGCCGCCGAAACCACCGACATGGGCAAGATTCCGAACCTCTCGGTCATCGGCCTGCACGCGGACGCCGCGCTGAACGCCCTGGCCGACGCGGGCCTGAAGCCCTCGGACATCGACGGCGTCGCCACCGCCGGCGTCAGCCCCGTCGAACTCGCCCACTATCTGGGCATCAAGCCGACCTACGCCGACGGCACCTCGGTCGGCGGCTGCTCGTTCATGCTGCACGTGCGCCACGCGGCGGCGGCGATCAACGAGGGCCTGGCCACCACCATCCTGATCACCCACGGCGAGAGCGGCCGCAGCCGCGTCGGCGCCGGCGGCTTCGGGCGCAACGCCTCGAGCCTGGCCGGCCAGTTCGAGATGCCCTTCGGGCCGGTGGGTCCGCCGAGCATGTTCACCATCCCGGTGCTGCGCTACCTCAAGGAGCGGGGCTACACGGTCGAGGACCTGGCCAACGTCTCGGTGATCCAGCGCGAGTGGGCGGCCAAGAACCCGCGCGCCTCCTACAAGGATCCGCTGACGGTCGACGACGTCCTGAACGCCGACATGATCGCCTATCCCTTCACCAAGCTGATGTGCTGCCTGGTGACCGACGGCGGCGGGGCGCTGATCCTGACCAGCGCCGAGCGGGCCAAGGATTTCCCGCAAAAGCCGGTCTACGTGCTGGGGACCGGCGAGAGCGTCGAGACCCCGATGGTCAGCCAGATGTACGACTTCGCCTCCTCCACCGCCTTCCGGATTTCCGGCAAGAAGGCGTTCGACGAGGCGGGGATCAAGCACTCCGACGTCGACCACCTGATGATCTACGACGCCTTCTCGCACCTGCCGCTCTATGGCCTGGAAGACCTCGGCTTCTGCAAGCCGGGCGAGGCGGCCGACTTCATCCGCGAGCGCAACACCGCCCCGGGCGGCAAGCTGCCGCTGAACACCAACGGCGGCGGGCTCTCCTACATGCACTCGGGGATGTACGGCATGTACGCCCTGCAGGAGAGCGTGCGGCAGCTGCGCGGAATCGCCCCGGCGCAGGTGCCGGGCGCCAAGATCAGCGTCTGCCAGGGCGTCGGCGGCATGTTCGCCGCGGCCGGCACGGTGATCTTCGGCAACGAAGGGTAGAGCGCGCGCTCTCCCTCCCCCTCGTGGGGAGGGAGATCTAGTTCAGCGGAAAGCTCATCCGGCTCTGCAGCCCGTCGGGGTGGTAGTCCACCTCGACGGCGCCGCCGCGCGGGCGCAGGGCCGATTCCAGCAGGCGCGAGCCGAAGCCCTTGCGGCTCGGCGGCTTCGGCGCGGGCCCGCCGATCTCGCGCCAGGTCACCTCGCCGCCGTCGCCCTCGCTATGCCAGGCGAGCGCCACGCGACCGTTGGCGGCCGAGAGCGCGCCGTATTTCACCGCATTGGTGGCCAGTTCGTGCAGCAAGAGCGCCAGGGCCATCGCCAGGTCCGGCGAAAGCTCGATCCGGGCGTTGGCGGGGGTCAGGTCGAAACGGTCGAGGTCGAAGGGCTTCAGGGTCCGGTCGATCAGGGCGTCGAGCGGCAGGCTGCGGCCGCCGGCCTCGGTGATCAGCGCCTGGGAGGCGGCCATCGCCTGCATCCGGGCGACCAGCTTCTCCTCGTAGTCCACGACGCTCGCCGCGCCGCGCGCCGACTGGGTGACCAGCGACATCATCACCGCCAGGCCATTCTGCGCCCGGTGGGCCATCTCGCGCACCAGCAGGACGTGCTGCTCTTCGGCGCGCTTGCGCTCGGTGATGTCGAGCGAGGAGCCGAGCACCAGGGCCGGCTGGTCGCCGTCCCAGATCACCCGCCCATGCGCCAGCACCCAGCGCACCTCGCCGTCCGGCCCCACGGTGCGGTGTTCGAACGAGAAGTCGCTGCCGCCTGGCGTGTCGCGGGCCGCCTGATAGGCGGCGAGCGTGCGGCCCTGGTCATCCGGATGGATGGCGGCGCGGTAGCTTTCAAAGGTGACCTCGGCGCCGGCCGGAAGGCCGAAAAGCGCCTTGGTGCGGTCCGACCAGGTCAGCCGGTCGGCGCGGATGTCGTATTCCCAAAGGCCCAGGCCCGTCGTCTCGACGACCTGATCGAGCCGGCGGCGATCCTCGGCGGCCTTGGCCTCCGCCTCGCGACGCTCGGTGACATCGACCTGCACTCCATCCCAAAGGGTGGTCCCATCCGGCTCCAGGCGGGGCAGGGAGGTGATCCGGCACCAGCGCACGCCGCCGTCCGGTTGACGGAACGGGACCTCGATATCGAATGGCGTAAGGGTCTCCACCGCCCGTTGCTCGGCCGCGAAGACGCGCTCCTGGTGCTCTGGCAGGATCAGGGAGTAGAGCGCCATCGGGTCGGCCAGCGCCGCCTCGGCGGTGATCCCGTTCAGCGCCTCGCAGCTGGGCGAGATGTAGACGAAACGGCGCGTCTTGCCGTCGGCTTCGCCGCGGATCTGGAAGGCCATGCCATAGGCGGGGCTCTGCATCGGGGCGTCGAACTCGCTTACGGCGCCGGGCTTGGCGAAGCACATGAACAGATGGGGTCCTTATAGCGTAGCCATAAGGGTCGCGTCCGTCAGCTTCTGACTCAATGAGTGAAAAGGTCGCTGCGTCAAAAGGTTAAAGTCGGCCGACAGCCTCCGCCACCGCCGCGGTCTTCTCCAGGGTGACCATGTGTCCGGCCTCCGGGATCGAAACCAGCTCGGCGCCCTTGATCGCCTTGCGGAAGGGGTGGGCGTAGACCGGCGGGATCAGGCGATCCGAATCCCCCCAGACGATCACCGTCTTCGCCTTGATCCGGTGCAGCCGCCCGGCCAGCCCGCGCTCGGGGATCGGGAAAAGGATGCGGCCGGCCATGCCCAGCTGGCGGGCGTTCTGCACCAGGTAGGTCTGCAGGAAGTTCGGGTCCTCGACATTGCGGCCCGCCGTCAGGATCGCCGCCCCGGCCGCCGCGTCGTGGAAGAGCAACTGCGGCATCTCGTAGGGCATGGTGGCGAAGAGGTCGGCGATCGGATGGTCGTCCATCCACAGGCCCGCCGGGGCGATCAGCGCCAGGCGCGTGACGTCGTTCGGCTGCACGGCGGCCATCTCGGCGGCGATCATGCCGCCCATCGAGTGGCCGACGAGGATCGGGTCCTTCAGGCCCAGCGCATCGACCACGTCCCAGGTGTGCAGGGTGATGTCGAGCATGTCGCGCAGCTCGGGGGCTTCCTCGCTATCGCCGTAGCCGGGGAGCAGCGGGGCGTAGACGTGATGGTTCTCCGCCAGCGCCTTGAGGAACGGGTCGTCCACCGTGACGCCGCCGGCGCCGTGCAGGAAGACCAGCGGTTCGCCCTGGCCGCCTTCGATGTAGCGGACGGGGGCGGCGCGGGTATCGAGGGTTTTCAGTTCCATTCTCGGTCCTCAGCGCACCGACAGATCAAACCAACCGTGTCATCCCGGACGGCCCGAAGGGACGATCCGGGACCCAGGGGCGGTGCGCGCGGCCCCTGGGTCCCGGCTCTGCGCGGCTACGCCGCTCCGGCCGGGATGACACCCGAGAGGGGAAGTGTCAGGCCATGACCGCGTCGAGCGGGGCGCTGGTCGGCGCCTCGGGCAGGCGGCCGGCGGCGACGCGCTTGTCCAGCGGGTGGCACCAGAAGCGCTCGTCCGAGTCGAAGTCGGGGAACATGTTCCTGAGCTTCGGCATCACCTTCTCGGCGAACAGCTTGGTGGAATACATGCACTTCTCCTTGGGCATGTTCCCCACGTGCATCAGGCAGAAGATGTTGCCGACGTTGAGGCCCTTGATCAGGTCCTCCATCCGCTGGCGCACGGTCTCCGGCGAGCCGGCGATCACGTGGCCCTGCTCGGTCAGTTCCTTCCAGGTCAGTTCGGTGTAGCCGCCCTTGGGCGGGGCGTATTGCGACAGCGCGCCCGACTGGATGGTCTTGATGGTGCGGTAGCCCGGCGCGTCGGCGAAGCCCGGATAGACGTGCAGGCAGCG
>JADZBR010000044.1 GCA_020852035.1 Caulobacteraceae bacterium | reverse complement strand
GCCATCACCGCGAAGATGCGTGCTCCGGAGATCATTGGAAGTTGTCCTCCGAGCGGTTCATCAGGTGGATGAACACGTCCTCGATGGTCGGCGTCATCTCGCTCCAGTGGCGGCCGGCCCGGTAGGGCGCGATCGCCGCCTCCAGCGCCGCCCGGTCGGGGCCCGAGACGTGCACCTCCGCCCCGAACGGCGCGGCCATCTCCACGCCGGGCTTGCCCGCGAGCTCGGCGGCGAGCCGGTCGGCGCCCACGCCTTCCCCACGGAAGGTCACCAGCCTGGAGTCCGCGATCAGCGCGTCGGCCGTGCCGCGCGCGATCAGCCGTCCGTAGGCGATGTAGGCGATGTCGTGGCACCGCTCGGCCTCGTCCATGTAGTGAGTGGAGACCATCACCGTCATGCCGTCCGCCACCAGGCCGTGGATCTCGTCCCAGAACTCGCGTCGCGCCTTAGGATCGACCCCCGCCGTCGGCTCGTCGAGCAGCAGCAGTCGCGGCTCGTGCAGCACCGCCGCCGCCAGCGCCAGCCGCTGCTTCCAGCCGCCGGAGAGCTCGCCCGCGGCCTGGCCCCTGCGGCTGGTCAGGCCCAGCTTGTCGAGGGCCTCGCTCACGCGCCGGGCGCGCTCGTCCATGCCGTAGACGCGCGCGATGAACTCCAGGTTCTCGGCGATGGTCAGGTCCTCATAGAGCGAGAACTTCTGGGTCATGTAGCCGGTGAGCCGCTTGATCTTCCGCGCCTCGGTGCGGATGTCGAGGCCCAGGCACGTCCCCTCCCCGCTATCGGGCGTCAGCAGACCGCAGAGCATCCGCATGGTCGTGGTCTTCCCCGAGCCGTTCGGCCCCAGGAACCCGGTCACCCGCCCCTCCTCCACCTGGATCGAGACGTCGCGCACCACATGCTTGTCGCCGAAGCTCTTGTTCAGGCCCCGCACGTCGATGGCGGCCGCCATCTCAAGGCTCCAGGGGGGTGACGTCGACCGGCTGGCCGGGCGCCAGCACCGCCGGCCGCTCCGGGCGCGCCTCGACCAGGAACACCAGCCGCTCGCGCGCGCCGCGGCTGTAGATCACCGGCGGGGTGAACTCAGGTCGCGGGCTGACGTAGGAGATGGTCGCGTTCTGCGCCTGGCAGCCGTCGCAGGTGAAGCGCACAGCCTTGCCGGCGCGATAGGCCGCCACCGCCGTCTCCGGCACAAAGAAGCGAATCTTCACCCGCGCATCGGGCAGCAGCGACAGAACCGGCTGGTTGGCCGGCGCCCATTCGCCCTGGCGGAAGAACACCTCCTCGATCCGCCCTGCCGAGGGCGCGCGGGGGCTCAGCTGGTTCAGCCTGAGGTCGGCCTCGGCGACCGCCGCGCCAGCGCCCTGCGCCTCGGCGGCGGCGGCGGCGGCCTGATCGGACCGCGCGCCCAGCTCGGCCACGTCGAGCTGACGGCTCGCCTGGGCGTATTGCGCCTGCGCGGTGCGGTATTGCGCGCGCGCCTGGTCGAGCTGCGCCGGGGCGGCGAAGCCCTTGGCCGCCAGCGCCCGCACCCGCTCGAAGGCCAGTCGCGCTTCCTCCAGCCGCGCGCTGGCGGAGGCGCGCTGGGCCTGGATCACCGAGAGCTCGGCCGGCCGCTGGCCCTTGGTGGCGTCTTCGGCCCGCGCGGCGGCGGCCCTGGCCTGGGCCTCGGCCTGCAGCCGCTGCGCCTCGGACGTCCCCGGATCGATCTGGAAGAGCTCTGTCCCGGCCGGCACGACCGCGCCCCGCTCGACCGCCAGGCGGGTGACGGTCCCGGACACCGGCGCGGCGAAATAGAGCGCCTCGCCCTCCACATACCCGGTGAGAGGCCGATCGCCGCCCTTTGGCCAGAAGAGCCAGGCGGCCAGCCCGATCACGCCGAACGCCACCATCGCGATGACAGGCAGCGGGGGCCGCTTCATGCCGCCTTCTCCATCAGCATCCCCGCCAGCAGGGTCTCGGCGTGCTGACGCGCCAGGGCCTGGAAATCCACCGGCTCGGCGCCGACCGGTGTGAACACCTCGCGCCACAAGACGCCCATCAGCATCGGTCCGGCCAGTTGGAAGGCGAACAGCCGCGGATCGCCGGCCCGCACCTCGCCGCGCGCCTGGGCCGCGGCGACGAGGCCGCCGACGGTCTCGACCATCGGCAGGATCGCCTCGTCGTGCCAGTAGCGGGCCAGCTGCGGGAAGTTGCGGCTCTCGCCGACGATCATCTTGACGATCGGCCCGGCGGGGCTTTCGGGGATCACCCTGGCGAGGGTGGCCAGCACCGTCGGCACGAGGTCGGCGAACCGACCGGAAAACCCATCGGCCATCGCCCGCACCTGGGCCAGCCGCGGCGTCACCGTCTGGGTGACCACCGCGTGGAAGATGTCCTCCTTGGTCTCGTAGTAGAGATAGAGCGCCCCCTTGCTGACCCCCGCCCGCCTGGCGATCTCGTCCAGCCGGGCGGCGGCGAAGCCCTTTTCGGCGAACACCTCCAGCGCCGCGGCCACGATCTCGGCCGGCCGCGCTTCCTTGCGCCTGCGCCACCGCGGCTCACCCTTGAGCATGTGGACATTCCTAACTGACCGGTCAGTTATTTATCCTGAGCGCGGACGCCTTGCAATCCCACCCACGACAACGAGGAGAAAAGTCGCGGCGCCGGCCACCCGGTCAGAGGCTTCGCACCCAGGCCGGCAGGTCGGCGATCGTCGAAAGCTCGGCGAACCTCGGCTCGCCCTCTGGCGCCTCTGCGACCTCGTGCGCCCAGACCAGCGGATAAGGCACATAGGCCGCATAGGCGCCCGCCTGCAGCGCCGGGAGGACGTCCGAGCGCATGGAATTGCCCGCCATCACCGCCTCTGCCGCGCCGGTGCCATGACGGGCGAACACCCGCTCATAGGTCGAGGCGTCCTTCTCGCTGACGATCTCCACCGCCGCGAAGAGGTCGCCCAGGCCGCTGGCCGCCAGCTTCTGCTCCTGATGCAGAAGATCGCCCTTGGTGATCAACACCAGGCGATAGGTTTCCGACAGCGCGTGCAGCGCCTCGTCGACTCCGGAAAGCGGCTCCACCGGATAGGCCAGCATCTCGCGCCCCGCGGCCAGGATCTCGCGGATCACATGCCCCGGGGGCTCGCCGCCGGTCATTTCCATCGCCGTCTCCAGCATGGAGAGGGTGAAGCCCTTCACCCCGTAGCCGTAGAGCCGCAGGTTGCGGCTCTCCACCTCGGCCAGCCGGGTCATCGCGACCCCGGCCTCGGCGGTGTCGGCCAGGAGCTCGCAGAACCGCTCCTGCGTCAGCCGGAACAGGCTCTCGTTGTGCCAGAGGGTGTCGTCGGCATCGAGGCCGATGGTGGTGACCGGCATGGCGCGCGCTCAGGCGCAGGCGGCGTGCGGCTTGGTCACCCGCTCGCTCGAGGCCGGGAAACGCCCCAGCAGCGCCGCCGCCCGCGTCGGCCTGGCCAGCAACTGGCCGCCGCAGTTGGGGCAAGACCCGCCGAACCGGTTCTCCGCGCAGGCGGCGCAGAAAGTGCACTCGAAGCTGCAGATGAACGCGCCGGCGCGGTCCGCCGGCAGGTCGATGTCGCAACACTCGCAATTGGGCCGGAGCTGGAGCATGGCGTGACGATATTCCCCGCCGCGCGGGCGGTCGAATCGTTTGCGTCGCCGCATCCCGGTCCCTAGATAGCGGCCGTTTGCGCGGACGACGGCCGCCCGCGCCCCGGCTCATCCCAAGGAGGCTTAGATGGCCAGCGACCTACTGCCCGGCTGCACCGGCGTGCTGGTTCTGGCCGACGGGACGGTGCTCCAGGGGACAGGGGTCGGCGCGGCGGGATCGGCGGTCGGCGAGGTGTGCTTCAACACCGCCATGACCGGCTACCAGGAGATCCTGACCGATCCCTCCTACATGGCCCAGATCGTCGCCTTCACCTTCCCGCACGTCGGCAATGTCGGCACGAACGTGCAGGATATCGAACAGCTGAGCGGCTCGGCCGAAACCGCCGCCCGCGGCGCGATCTTCCGCGACCTGCCGACCGCCCCGGCCAACTGGCGGGCCGACAGCGACCTCTCGGGCTGGATGGCGCGGCGCGGCGTGGTCGGCCTGGCCGGCGTCGACACCCGCTCGCTCACCCGCCGCATTCGCGAACAGGGCATGCCGCATGCGGTGATCGCCCACGATCCCGACGGCCGTTTCGACCTGGAGGCGCTCGCCCGCCAGGCCCGCGAATGGAGCGGCCTCGTCGGCCTCGACCTCGCCAAGGACGCCTCCTGCCTGCAGCCGTTCGTCTATGACGAGGGCCTCTGGTCATGGCCGGAAGGCTATGAAAAGCCGGCGGAAACCCCGAAGTATGAGGTGGTCGTCGTCGACTATGGCGTGAAGCGCAATATCCTGCGCGCCCTCACCTCCATCGGCGCCCGCGCCACCGTGGTGCCCGCCTCGACCTCGGCCGAGGACATCCTGGCCCGCAAGCCTGACGGCGTCCTGCTCTCCAACGGCCCCGGCGACCCGGCGGCGACCGGCGAATACGCCGTGCCGGAGATCCGCAAGCTGGTCGAGAGCGGCAAGCCGCTGTTCGGCATCTGCCTTGGCCACCAGATGCTGGCCCGCGCCCTGGGCGCCAGGACCGTGAAGATGGACCAGGGTCATCACGGCGCGAACCATCCGGTGAAGGACCTGACCACCGGCAAGGTGGAGATCGTCTCGATGAACCACGGTTTCACCGTCGATCGCGACAGCCTGCCCGAACCGGTCACCGAGACGCACGTCTCGCTGTTCGACGGCACCAACGCGGGGCTGGCGCTGAAGGACAAGCCGGTATTCTCGGTGCAGCACCACCCGGAGGCGTCCCCGGGACCGACGGATTCGCTCTATCTCTTCGAGCGGTTCGCCGGGCTGATGGACCGGGCGCGTTAGAGCGCGCAGCGCTACCGCGTCACCCGCGGACTTGTTCCGCGGGCCCATGCACGCCGGGCTCGCCGGGCTTCCTGCAGAAACACCGTGTTCATGGGTCGCCGGAACAAGTCCGGCGATGACGAACAGGGAGCGGTTGATCGCTGAATTGGGCGCTAAGCCGCCGCCAGGGCGCCCGAGGCCACCACCGCGCCGGCGGGCGCATCGCCCGGAGGGCCGGCCGGCTCCAGCGTCACCAGCACCTCGCCGCCGGCCGCCGCATCGTCGACGATCTCGCGCGGCAGCCGCAGGCGCGTGGACTGGCCCATCGGCGGCAGTTGGCCGACCAGGGTGGGCGCCCCCTCCCCGTCCTTGAGCCACAGGCGAAGCACCTGGCCGCCCGTCAGCACCTCGCGGCTCTGCACGACCACGATCTCGCCGCGCGCCGCATCAAGGGTGGCGAGGAACAGCGGATCTCCCTTCGGCGGCATCAGCCGGCCCGCCAGCATCGGCCGCCCGCCCACCGGCGCGGCCGGCTTGGGCTGGCGGAGGATCAGCAGCGCCGCTCCGACCACGGCGCAGAGCGCGATCAGCCCGGCCGCGCCCAGCACCCAGGGCCGCCAGTCGGGCCGCGCCTGGCCGGCGAGGTGCGGCGGCACGACGGTGGCCGCCGGCGCCTTCACCGGATTGATCCGCCGGTCGATGCGGCCCCAGACGCCGGTCGGCGGCCGCTGCGGCGCCAGAAGGTCGAAGAAGGGCTCGAACTGGCGGTTCCAGCCCCGCACGGCCTCGGCCAGCGCCAGGTCGGTGAGCATCCGGGCGTTGGCCGCCTTGCGCTGGGCGGCGTCGAGAAGGCCGAGGGCGTATTCCGGCGCGAGATAGCCGTCGTCGCCGGCCGCCTCGTCGACGCCCAGGCCCGCCAGGGCGCGTCGCACGGCGAGCTTGGCCGGACCGCCGCCGGCCGGCAGCCGCGGCGCAAGCTCCAGAAAGGTCAGTCCCTCGAGGAAGACGGTCTGCAGCACCTCGTCGGAACCCACTTCCGCCACCACATCGACGTCCGTCTCGCCGGCCGGGCGCGAGCGACGCCGGCGGATCGCCCGCTCGCGGGTGAGGCTGCAGAGCCAGGCCAGCGGATCTCCCGACGCATCGAACTGGTCGGCATGGCGCCAGACGGTGAGGATGGTCTGCTCGACCGCCTCCCCGGCGTCCTTTGGATCGCCCAGCACGCGCAGGGCGACGGCGTAGAGCCTCGGCCCCGCCGCATCGTAGAGGCGGCGCAGCGCGCCCTCATCGGCCCGGGCGATGCGGCCCAGGAGGTCAGTAAGCGTCTCGGAGTCCGGCGACAGTACGTCCACGGCTAAGCTTCGGGCGATTCGAGGGAAAGGGGCGAGGCGCCCATAGAATCGAAGCCCGCCCGCCGGGGCAACCCGCAAAGGGCGCCTCGCGGCGATTTGACGTGCAAACGGCGCCGCCGGTCCCCCGGCGACGCCGCTGCCTTAGACCAAAGCCCGCCCTAGAAGCGCGCGCGGACCCCAGCGAACACCTGACGGCCGAAGAGGTCGTAGGCCGTGTCGCCGGCGATCGAGGCGTTGCCCGTCAGGGTGACCGGCATGTCCTTGTCGAAGATGTTGTTGACCCCGACGTAGACCTCCGCCCCGCGGGCGAAGTCGACCTGATAGCGGGCGATCAGGTCATGATACCAGACCTCCTCGATGAACGGCCGGTCGGTGCGCTCCTTCGGGGTGTCGCGGCTGCGGCGCGACTTCGACAGGAACTGGCTCTCCCAGGTCAGGGTCCAGGGACCCTGGTTGTAGGACAGCGAGCTGACGAAGGAGATCCGCGGGTCGCCGATCTCGCCCTCTTCCTTGTCGACCACGTCCGGATAGTCCTCGAACGCGAAGACGCGCAGCTTCTCGAGGTAGTTGAGGTTCAGCGAGCCGGTCAGACGCCCCTCGCCGATGTTGCGGGCATAGCCCAGCTGCACGTCCCAGCCTGCCGTCGTCAGCGCCGACTGGTTCAGATAGCTGGATTCCACCGAGACGATCTGGCGGGTCACCGGGTCGCGGATGATCAGGTCGCAGTATTCGGTCGCCAGGTCCGGCCCGTCGACGCACTTGTCGGCGGCGTCCTGCGGGTCGAGCAGGGTGATCGCCCGGTCGATCTCGATCGAATAGTAGTCGACGGTCAGCGACAGGCCGGTCAGCCAGCTGGGCTGGTAGACGAAGCCGACGGTGTAGGTCTCCGCCTTCTCGGGATGGAGGTTCACGTTGCCGCTGGCCACGCCCGGGAAGTTGTTGTCGGTGGCGTCGTCGAACGTCACGCCCAGCGCCGCGCAGTTGGCGGCCCGATCCGGGTCGACGGCCAGCGAGCCGGCTTCACAGGGGTCGAAAACCGAGAAGAAGCCCGGCGTGGCCGGCGAGAAGGCTTCGACGATGTTCGGCGCCCGCACGGCCTTGGAATAGGTGCCGCGGAAGGTCAGGTCGGAGATCGGCGCCCAGACCCCGCCGAGCTTCCAGGCGGTGGCCTGGCCGGCGTGGCTGTAGTCGGCGAAACGCACCGCGCCGTCCAGCGACAGGCGATGGAAGCCCGGCTGGTCGCGCAGAATCGGCGCTTCGAACTCGATGAAGGCTTCCTTCACGTTGAAGCTGCCGGTGGCGTTCGGCTGCGGCGCCGACTCGGTGATGCCGCTCTGCACGAAGGGGTCGTTGATGTTCTTCGACTCCTCCTTTCGATACTCCAGGCCGCCGGCCAGCGAGATCGGCCCGCCCGGCAGGTTCAGGAACCGCGCGGTGTCGGCCCCGAACAGCAGGCTGGCGACCTGCTGGGTGATGGTGTGGGTACGGGTCGACTCGTAGGTCACATAGTCCATCGCCGCCCGGCTGTTCTGGGCGCCGAACAGGTTGAACGGCACGCAGGCCTCGCCGGTCAGCGTGGTGGGGTCCGGCGGCGCGTAGCCGGCGTACCACTGCGAGGGCACGTCCATGCGGCAGCGGATCTGGCCGCTGGCGTCACGCACCGCATCGATGGCGGCGTTGAAGTTGCCGGGGATCAGGCCGTTCTTGCTGTCGAAACGGTTCTTGGTGCGGCCGAAGTTGTAGCTGGCCTCCCAGGTCATGTCGGAGAAGCCGGCGTCGAACTCGCCCTCCAGCGAGCCCACCACGCGGAAGGTCTTGCGGGTGGTGTCGGAGTTACGGCCGCCGATGTCCTCGTTGATGCGGTTGAGGAAGTAGATGGCGCTCGGGTCCTGATCGATGAGCGCCTGGATTTCCGGGGTGATGAAGGCGTTGTCCGGCGGCCCACCGAACTGCTGGCTGGGGTCGATATAGAAGCTGTTGGTGACGAACGACGGCGAGAAGGTGTCGTTGATGTTGGACTCGACGTACTTCACGTCGCCCTTGAACCGGATGTTTTCGGTCAGGTCGTAGCGGAAGGTCGAGGCCAGGGCCCAGCGGTCGAACCGCGGGATGATCGTGGCGCCGGCGTCCGAGTCGTAGCAGGTGGCGCAGTTCTCGGCGAAAGCGCCGTAGAACAGGTTGTTGTCGCCGATCCGCGGCGGGAACCCGACCGGGTTGCCGGCGGCGTCGAACCCGGTGATCGGCGTCAGGGCGCCGGTGAACGGGTTGTAGTGGATGATGTCGCCGTATTTGTGGAAGAACTCGGTCTGGACGTTCGGCTTGTAGAGTCGGTCCGGAATGCCGTCGTTCGGGCCGGTGTCGGCCGGGTTCTCGATGGACGCCCAGTTGCGGAGCGCCCTGATCTCCGAGCCCATCACCCGCTGCTGGTTGTCGTAGGAGGCCGTCAGGGTGACGTTGCCGCGGTCGCCGGCGAAGTTCCAGCCGCCGGTGGCGTAGGCGCTCCAGCTGCGGCCGTATTCGCCGTCCCAGGGGGTCAGGCCCTGGATGTTGACCTCATAGCCCTCGAAGTCGTCCTTCAGGATGATGTTCAGGACGCCGGTGACCGCGTCCGAGCCGTAGATCGCCGAGGCGCCGCCGGTGATCACCTCCACGCGCTCGACCAGCGCGGTCGGAATCGAGCCCAGGTCCACCGCCGTGTCGCCGGCGTCGCCCGCCACGTGCCGCTTGCCGTTGACCAGGGTCAGGGTGCGGGCGGTGCCGAGGTTGCGCAGATCCGGGAAGCTCAGGCCGCCGACGTCGGCGCCGCCGTCCGAATTGGCGCGCACCGTCCCGCTCGACGAGAGCGCCGGCAGTTGCGCCAGCACGTCGCCCAGGCTGCTGGTGCCGGAGTTCAGGATCTGGGCCTCGGTCACGGTGGTGACGGGGGTGGGCTGTTCCAGGTTCGGCCGCGGAATGCGCGAGCCGGTGACGATCAGCTCCTCGACGTTGGTGGATGCCTCCGCCGCGTCCTCCTGCGCCGCGGCCACGCCGGGCGCCAGCCCGACCAGCGCGACGCTGGAAAACAGGGAGGTGGCGAGGAGCTTGAGTTTGAGAGTCTGCATTTCTTGAAGCGGCCTTCCGATGTTCGAGCACGGGACAGGAACCGCGCGTCATGCGTCACCGGCCCCAGCCCCAGCGTGACGAGTCGACGTCACGCAAGATAAGGCGTTCTAGAAAGACACCGTTGAGTTGTCTGCGACAATAAAGTCACGGGTATCGGGATAATACTATAATACGACGTAACTTATACTTTGTAACATGTGTATTTATTTGTATAAATGCGTAACATTTAGCGATCCCAGGGTTTCAACCGAAACCGATACGCCGGGGACGGCCGCCGACCGCGCGCGGGCTTGCGCGGCCCCCTCGCCGTCTCTAAACCCGCCGCTTAACCTGAAGTCCGGTCGGCTCGGCGCGCGATGCGCGCTCGTGCCTTCGCGCGCGAGTGGAAGATGCCCAAACGCACCGATCTCAAATCGATCCTGATCATCGGCGCCGGGCCCATCGTCATCGGCCAGGCCTGCGAGTTCGACTATTCCGGCGTCCAGGCCTGCAAGGCGCTGCGCGCCGAGGGCTACCGGATCGTGCTGGTGAATTCCAACCCGGCCACGATCATGACCGATCCGGACGTGGCCGACGCCACCTACATCGAGCCGATCACCCCGGAGATGGTCGAGAAGATCATCGCCAAGGAGCGGCCCGACGCGCTCCTCCCGACGATGGGCGGCCAGACGGCGCTGAACACCGCTCTCGCCCTCGAAGCCTCCGGCGCCCTCGCCCGCTACGGCGTGGAGATGATCGGCGCCCGCGCCGACGTGATCGACAAGGCCGAGGACCGCCAGAAATTCCGCGACGCCATGGACAAGATCGGGCTGGAGAGCCCCCGCTCGCGCGCCGTCCACACGCTGGAGGCGGCGCTGGAGGCCCAGCCCTTCGTCGGCCTGCCCGCCATCATCCGCCCCTCCTTCACCCTGGCCGGCACCGGCGGCGGCATCGCCTACAACATGGAGGAGTTCCGCGAGATCGTGGAGCGGGGCCTGGACCTATCGCCCACCACCGAGGTGCTGATCGAGGAGAGCGTGCTCGGCTGGAAGGAGTTCGAGATGGAGGTGGTCCGCGACAAGGCGGACAACTGCATCATCATCTGCTCCATCGAGAACATCGACCCGATGGGCGTGCATACCGGCGACTCGATCACCGTCGCTCCCGCCCTGACGCTGACCGACAAGGAATACCAGTGGATGCGCCGCGCCTCGATCGCGGTGCTGCGCGAGATCGGCGTGGAGACCGGCGGCTCCAACGTGCAGTTCGCGATCAACCCGGCCGACGGCCGCATGATCGT
>JADZBR010000043.1 GCA_020852035.1 Caulobacteraceae bacterium | reverse complement strand
TCCGACGAGCTCGATGGTCTGACGGTGACGATGCCGGAAAGCCAGCACTAGCTCCCTTTCCGCTCATTCCCGCGAAAGCGGGAACCCAGGCTTTTTGGTCAGACCGGAAACGCACACGGGCCCCGATAAAACACCTGGGTCCCCGCTTTCGCGGGGATGAGCGGTGTGTGGGTTCAGCTCTCCACCCCCAGGTCCCTGCGCACGAACCGGTAGGTCTCGCGCTTCTCGCAGGCGCAGGCCATCATCTTGCCGTCCGCCGTCCACCAGATCAGCGTCGGATAGGCGAAGTTGACCCCGTTCTGCTTGAGCAGCGGCTGCAGGTCCTTCACCAGGGTGCGCCCGGCCTCGACCACCGCCGTGCGGGCCGCGTCGCCGTCGGCCGGCGGCACGCCCGGCGCGGTCCAGGCGTCCGGCGGCACGCTCGACCAGCGCTCGAAGAGGCCCCAGCTGCGGGTCAGCCACAGCTGCGCCACCGTCGCCCGCTCGGGCGCGGAGGATTTCTCCAGTCCGTTCACATCGGCGCGGGCGATCTCGATCACCCGGGTGTCGACATTGGCCGCGTGCAGGGCCGGGAACTGCTCCTCCTTGAAGCGGATGCAGTCCGGGCAGCTGCGGAAGCCGATCATGTAGAGCTTCGGCCCCGTGCGGCCGGGCGAGACCCAGCCGGCGCTCTCCACCAGTTTGGCGATCTCGGTCTGGTTGCGGGTGATCTCCTTGGGGCGCCAGCGCAGGTCGCTCGCCCACCAGGCATAGAAGCCGCCACCGACCAGAAGCGCGACCAGCACCAGCGCGGCCACCAGCTTGAACCTACCCATCCCGACGTCTCCTCACGGTAGGAGAACGTCCGCTCCCGCCACCGGTTCAACGGCCAGCTTGACCACAATCCGCGGCGCGAGGCGAGCCCGCTTGCCGCCGCTCCGGGCGCGGCCCAAACTGGCGCGATGAGCGCCGTCACCGCCCTCGCCGCCGCGCCGGCCTCGCCAAGGGACCACATCGTCGACGTGCTGATCGCCGAGCGCGCGCCGACCCTGTCGCGCTCCTGGGCCTGGCCGCTCGCCCGCCCGGCGCTCTATGCGATGCTCAGCTACGGCAAGGCGCGCCGGATGGCCGACCAGATCGCGCCCCTGCCCGGCGGGCAGGCGCTGGACGCCGTCTCCGGCCTGCTCTCGCTGAAGGTGGAGGCGGCCGGTCTCGAACACCTGCCGAAGCAGGGCCGCGTGGTGATCATCGCCAACCACCCCACCGGCATCGCCGACGGGATCGCGCTCTACGACGCGGTCAAGCCGCTGCGCCCCGACATCTGCTTCTACGCCAACTCCGACGCCCACCGCGTCGCGGCGCGCTTCGACGAGGTGCTGATCCCCGTCGAGTGGGTGGAGGCCAAGCGCACCCGTGAGCGCACCCGCCTGACCCTGCAGCTCACCCGCGAGGCGATGGAAGCCGAGCGCGCCCTGGCGATCTTCCCGGCGGGACGGCTGGCTCGGATGCAGGACGGCGTGCTGCGCGACCCCGAGTGGATGACCAGCGCGGTCTCCATCGCCCGCAAGTACGAGGCGCCGGTGCTGCCGCTGCATGTCTCAGGCCCGCGCTCGACCCTCTTCCACCTGTTCGACAAGGTCTCCGGCGAACTGCGCGACATGACCCTGTTTCACGAACTGCTCAACAAGCGGGGCCGGCGCTTTTCCCTGCGGGCCGGACCGCTGATCCCGCCCGAGGCGCTGGCCGGCGACGCCGGGGAGGTGAGCGAGCGGATCAAGACCTACATAGAGGACGTGCTGCCCACCTCGCTCGACAGGCGCTTCGTGTGATCCCCGCCGACGGCGACTTCCGCCTCGACGACGAGGCGGCGACCACGCGCCTGGGCGCGGCGATCGGCCAGGCGCTGGCGGCGGGCGAGGCGGTGTGCCTGGCCGGGCCTCTGGGCGCCGGCAAGTCGACCCTGGCGCGCGGGCTGATCCGCGCCCGCACGACGCCCGACGAGGAGGTCCCGAGCCCGACCTTCACCCTGATCCAGACCTACGAGGCCGACGGCCTGGCGATCGCGCATCTTGACCTCTATCGGCTGAGCTCGCCGGACGAGGCGTATGAGATCGGGCTCGACGAGGCCCTCGCGGACGGCGCGGCGCTGATCGAATGGCCCGAGCGCCTGGAGGGTCGCCTTCCCCCCGACCGGTTGGATATAGACCTCGCCTTCGACGGCGAGTCGCGGCGCGCGCGGCTCACCGGCCACGGCGCATGGGAAGGGCGGGCGATCGACTATGGAGCGTGAGGCGCAGAAGGCGCGGTTCCTGGCCGCCCACGGCCTGGCGGATGCTCGCCGCGTCAAGCTGGCCGGCGACGCCTCGACCCGCGTCTACGAGCGGCTGACCGCGCCGGACGGGGCGCGCCTGATCCTGATGGACCAGCCGCCGCAGGCCGAGACCCAGCCCTGCCCGCCGGACGCCACCGAGGCCGAGCGCCTCGCCGCCGGCTACAACGCCATGAGCCGCCTGGCGGCCGGGCGCATCGAAGCCTTCGTCACGGTCGCCGGCTGGCTGCGCGAACAGGGCCTGTCGGCGCCCCGCATCGTCGCCCACGACAGCCTCGCGGGCCTGGCGGTGCTGGAGGACCTCGGCGACGACCTCTTCGCCACGAAGATCGCCGCCGGCGGGGACGAAACCCCGCTCTACGAGGCCGCCGTCGATGTGCTGGCCCGCCTGCACCGGGCGCCGCCGCCGGCGCGGCTCGACATCGACGGCGAGAGCTGGCCGCTGCTGAGCTACGACCGCCTGGCGCTGGCCAGCGGGACCGACACCTTCCTGGAGTTCTGGCCGCCGTTCGCCGGCCTGCCCGCCTTCGACGAGGCGCCCGTCGCGCAATGGCGCGATCTCTGGGCGCCGGTCTTCGCGCGCGGCGAGGCGGGGGCCGACGCCTTCGCCCATCGCGACTACCACGCCCAGAACCTGCTCTGGCTGCCGGAGCGCGCCGGCGTCGCCCGCGTCGGCCTGCTGGACTTCCAGGACGCTGTCGTCGCCCACCCCGCCTGGGACCTGACGCACCTCTTGCAGGACGCCCGGCGCGACGTTTCGCCGGAGCTGGAGGCGGCGATGCTGGACCGCTACCTCGCCGCCCGCCCGCACCTGGACCGCGACGCCTTTCTCGCCGACTACCGGGCGCTCGCCGCCTCCAACGCCGCCCGCATCCTCGGCCGCGTCTTCGCCCGCCAGGCGCTGCTCGGGCGGACCCAGTACGAGGCGTTCATGCCGCGCACCTGGCGCTACCTGGAACGCAACCTCGAAGACCCGCGGCTCGCCGGCCTGAGGGCCTGGTTCGACCGCCACGTGCCGCCGGGGGCCCGCGCGTGAGCCCGGCGCCGAAAACCGCGATGGTGCTGGCCGCCGGCCTGGGCACCCGCATGCGCCCGCTGACCGACGACCGGCCCAAGGCGCTGGTCGAGGTGGCCGGCCGGGCGCTGATCGACCACACACTGGATCGCCTCGCCGAAGCGGGCGTCGAGACCGCCGTCGTCAATGTCCACCACTTCGCCGACGATGTGGAGCGCCACCTCGCCGGCCGCAAAGGCGGGCCGCGCATCCTGATCTCCGACGAGCGCGCCGGCCTGCTGGACTCCGGCGGCGGCATCGCCCACGCGGCCCACCTGCTGGGCGAGGCTCCGATCTTCGTCGCCAACATCGACGTGCCGTGGATCGAAGGCGCCACGCCCGCGCTGAAGAGCCTCGCCGACCTCTGGGACCCGGGGCGCATGGACATCGCCGTGCTGCTCGCCGAGCGCGGCCGCTCCATCGGTTTCGAGCGCCCCGAGGGCTTCGAGCGCGACGCCGAGGGCCGCCTGACCCACTCCAACGCCGTCGACCCCATGCCGCCTTTCGTGAACATCGGCGTGCAGCTCCTGAAGCCACGGATCGTCGCCGGCGAGGGAAGCTTCTCCATCGTGCCGATCTGGAAGCGCCTGGCCGCCGAAGGCCGGCTGTTCGGCGCGGTGATGGAAGGCTTCGCCCTGCACGTCAGCGACCCTGAGATGCGACAAGCGGCGGAGGCGCGGCTGGCTTGAGCGGGCTGTTCGATCGCCCCCCGCCGCGGTGGTTCTCGATCCCGGCCCACCGGCCCTTCCTGGGCGACCTGGCGGCCGGCCTGACCCCCGACCTCGACGCCGAAGCCCTGGCCCACGCGGTGATCCTCACCGCCAACCGCAGAGCCGCCCGCGCCCTGGCCGAAGCCTTCGTGCGCGCCGCCGGCGGCCAGGCGATCCTGCCCCCGCAGATCCGCCCGCTGGGCGACCTGGAGGAAGGCGAGCCGCCCTTCGAGTCCGGCGACCTGGCGCTCGACCTGCCGCCGGCCATCGACCCGCTGCGCCGGCGGTTCGAGCTGATCGGCGTGGCGGCGCAGGTCTCGAACCAGCTCGGCCGCCCGCTCGACGCCCCCGCCGCCCTGGAGCTCGCCGAGGCGCTGGGCGGCCTCTTCGACACCCTGCAGATCGAGGAGGTGGACCCGCTGGGCCGGCTGGAGGGCCTGGTCGGTCTCGACCTCGCCGCCCATTGGGAAGGCTCGCGCCAGCTGATCGAGGCCGCGCTGGTGGCCTGGGACGACCGGCTGGGGGAACTGGGCCTGATCGACGTGAACCAGCGCCGGGTCGCGTTGCTGCGCCGGCTCGCCGAACAGTGGGACGCCCATCCGCCGGCCGGCGTGCTGGTGGCCGCCGGCTCCACCGGCACGGCGCCCGCCGCCGCCGCCCTGCTGGGCGTGGTCGCGCGGGCCGAGCGCGGCGCGGTGGTGCTGCCGGGACTGGACGAGGGCCTGGCGGAGGACGCCTGGGAAAAGATCGAAGACGGCCACCCGCAGGCGGCGCTGAAGCAGTTGCTCGACCGCAACGGGACCGAGCGCGGCGACGTCGTGACCTGGCCGGCCTCCAACGCACCCGACACCGCCGGCCGCTGGCGACGGCGGGTGATCAACGAGGCCCTGCGCCCGCCGGACTCCACCGCCGACTGGCCGACCGTCATCGCCCACCTGCGCGACGAATCCCAGGGCGCCGACCCCATCGCCGCAGGACTGGAGGGGCTCAGCCTGATCGTCGCCCGGCACGAGGAGGAGGCCGGCCTCGCCGCCGCCCTCATGCTGCGGGAGACGCTGGAGACGCCCGGCCGCACCGCCGCCCTGGTGACGCCCGACCAGGGCCTGATCCGCCGCGCCGGCGCGCACCTGGCCCGCTGGGGCGTGATCGCGGACTCCTCGGCCGGGGAGCCGCTTTCGGCCAGCCCGGCCGGGCGGCTGGCGGTGCTGGCCGCGCGGGCGGCGGCCGATCCGCTGTCGCCGCAGACCCTGCTGGCGCTCGCCAAGAGCCCGCTGGTGCGCCTGGGCCTGCCGCCGGAGGTGCGCGCCATCGGCCTGCCGGCGCTGGAGCGCTGGGGCCTGCGCGGCCCGCGCCCACGGTCGTGGCAGGCGATCCTCGCCCGCCTCGCCCTCCCCGAGGCGCGCCCGGCCCCGCCGCAGGCCGCCGAGACGCTGGGCGCCCTGCACGCCGCGGTCGAGCGCCTGATCCAGCCCTACGCCGGCGGTACGGCCACCGCCGCCGAGGCCGCCCGCGCCCTGGCCGAGACCCTGGAGCGGCTGGCGGCGGACGAGACCGGCGACCCCGGCGATCTGTGGGCCGGCCCGGGCGGCGCGGCCGCCTCGACCCTGCTCTCGGCCCTAATCCACGAGGGCGAGGGCTTGCCGGAGGTCGACCCCGCGGCTTTCGCCGAGCTCTTCGAGCGGCTGGTGGAGGCCCAGGCCCTGCACCCGGCCATCGCCACCCATCCGCGACTGCGTATCCTCGGCGCGCTGGAGGCGCGGATGGCGCGGGCCGACCGGCTGATCCTCGGCGGGCTGGAGGAAGGCGTCTGGCCGCGCCCGGGCGCCGCCGACCCGTTCCTGGCGGGTCCCATGCGCGAGGCGCTGGGCCTGCCCTCGCCGGAGCGCAGGCTCGGCCTCTCGGCGCACGACTTCGCCCAGGCCGCGTCCGCGCCGGAGGTGATCCTGCTGCGCTCCGAGCGCCGCGAGGGCGCGCCGGCGGTGCCCTCGCGCTGGCTCTGGCGGCTCTCGACCCTGGCGCGCGGGGCCGGGGTGGCGCTGCCGTCGCGACCGGACATCCTGGCCTGGGCGCGGGCGCTCGACGCGCCGCTCGCCGACCCGCCCAGAGCCTTGCAGACGGCGCCGCGCCCCCGCCCCACGCCGCCGGTGGAGGCCCGCCCGCGCCGGCTGCCGGTGACCGGCGTGGAGCGCTGGGTGCGCGACCCCTACGCCACCTACGCCCGCGAGGTGCTGAAGCTCTATGCCCTGTCGCGTCCGGGCGAAGCGGTGGACGTGCGCCTGCGCGGCACGGCGATCCACGACGCGCTGGAGCGGTTCGTGGCGGCGCATGGCGGGCTCGACCTCGGACCCGAGGCGGAGGCCGGCTTTGTCGAGATCATGGCCGAGGCGCTGACCGCGCACGGCGCGCCCGACAGCCAGCTGGCCCGCGAGCGCGCCCGCGCCGCCCAGGCCGCGCCCTGGCTGGTCGCCCTCGCACGCCGCCGACGGCCGGGCGCCACCCTGTTCGTCGAACAGCAGAGCCGGCTGACCCTGAACGTGAACGGCCGCCAGTTCCTGCTGACCGCCAAGGCCGACCGGCTGGAGCGCCGCGACAGGCGGATCGACGTGCTCGACTTCAAGACCGGCCAGGCGCCCAGCCGCAAGCAGATCGAGGCCGGGCTCTCGCCGCAGCTGACCCTGACCGCCGCCATCGTCGCCGCCGGCGGCTTCGGCCGGGCCGCCACCGGCGCGGCGGGCGAGCTGGTCTATGTCCGCATCGCCGGCGGCCGCACCCCCGGCGAGGAGCTGGTGCGGGTCGAGGCCGACGAGAGCCTGGCGCTGGCCGATGCCGCGCTGGCGGGCCTGGTCCAGCGCATCGAGCGGTTCGACGACCCTTCGCAGCCTTATGTCTCATGGGCCGCGCCGCAGTTCATCGGCCAGTTCGAGGGCGACTACGACCACCTGGCGCGGCTCTGGGAATGGCACGTGATCGGCGACGGCGAGGCGGGCGACGCGCCATGAGCCAGGCCGACCCGCAACTGATCGCCTCCGACCCCGACCTGTCGGCCTTCGTCCTGGCCAACGCCGGCTCGGGCAAGACCACCACCCTGGTCGACCGGGTGGCGCGGCTGCTGCTGGCCGGGGCGGACCCGGCGGCGATCCTCTGCGTCACCTACACCAAGGCCGCCGCCTCGGAGATGCAGCGGCGGCTGTTCGACAAGCTGGGCGCCTGGGCGGTGGCGGACGACGCCACGCTCGCCGGCGAACTGGCCAAGATCGGCGAAAGCCGCCGCGGCCTGCCCCGCGCGCGCCGCCTCTTCGCGCGCGCCCTGGAGACGCCGGGGGGGCTGAAGATCCAGACCATCCACGCCTTCTGCGAGAAGCTGTTGCGCCGCTTCCCGCTGGAGGCCGGCGTCTCGACCCGCTTCGCCCTGCTGGAGGACGCGGCGGCGGCGGCCATCTCCGCCAGGGCCCGCGAGAGGGTCGCCCTGCTGGCGCTGGAGAAGCCGGAGAGCCAGCTCGGCCGGGCCTACGCGCGTCTCGCCGTGCAGGTGGACGTGCAGGTCTTCGAGACCCTGTTCGGGATCTTCGAGGCCCAGCGTGAGGCGATCGCCGAGTTCGCGGCCGGCGCCGAGGACGGACTGGAGGCGGCGGTCCACGCGCTCTGCGGCCTGAACGAAGTGGTCGCGTCGGCCGAGGTCGAGGCCGCCATCCTGGCCGGGCTCGACCACCTGGCGCTGGACAGGGCCATTGAGGCCCTGCGCGGCGGGTCGGTGACCGACGCGCGCCTGGCCGAGCGGCTGCACACCTGGGCGAGCGCACCGGCCGGCTTCGACGCCTATTACGCCAACTTCTGCACCGGCAAGGGCGAGCCCCTGAAGTCGATGGCCACCAAGGCGGTGGACCCGGCCATCAAGGGCTGGCTGGAGGCCGAGCAGCAGCGGCTGACCCTCGCCTGCCAGACCCTGAAGGCCGCCCGCGTCGCCGAGGGCACGCTCGATCTCCTCTACCTCGCCCGGGCCCACGCCTCGGCCTACGAGGTCGAGAAGGCCGCACGGCGGGGGCTGGACTTCGGCGACCTGATCGCCCGCAGCCGCGACCTCCTGACCCGCCACGGGGCGGCGGCCTGGGTGCTCTACAAGCTGGAGGGGGGGATCGAGCACCTGCTGCTCGACGAGGCGCAGGACACCGCCCCCGAGCAGTGGGACATCGTGCGCGCCCTGACCGGCGAATTCTTCGCCGCCGAGCCCCAGCCGGGCAAGCAGGCGCGCAGCGTCTTCGCCGTCGGCGACCCCAAGCAGTCGATCTATTCGTTCCAGGGCGCGCAGCCGGGGCGACTCCATGCCGAGACCGGGGTCTACAAGCGGCTGGCCCAAGGGGCCGAACGCGACTTCACCCAGGTCGACCTGCTCGCCAGCTATCGCTCCACGCCCGAGGTGCTGTCCTTTGTCGACGCCGTCTTCTTCACCCCCGAGGCGTCGCAGGCCCTGGACCCGAGGTTCACCGATCCGCAGGGTGACGGCGAGGTTCTGAAGCACCTCTCAAATCGTGAGGGCGAATCCGGCTGCGTCGACATCTGGCCGCTGGAGGAAGCCCAGGACAGCGCCGAGCCGGAGACCTGGTGGACGCCGCTGGACGCCGAACCGGCCGAGAGCGGCGCCAAGCGGCTAGCCCGCCGCATCGCCCGTGAGATCGCCGGCATGATCGCCCGCCGCGAGGGCGTCTACGTCAAGGGCGGCGGCGGCGCGCACCGGCCGATGCGGCCCGGCGACGTGCTGATCCTGGTGCGGCGGCGCAAGGCGCTGTTCCACGAGATCATCCGCGCCCTGAAGCGCCAGGGCGTGCCGGTGGGCGGGCAGGACCGGCTGACGCTGTCGGACCACATCGTTTTCAAGGACCTGATGGCCCTGGCCGCCTTCGCCCGCTTCCCCGAGGACGACCTGACGCTGGCCGCCCTGCTGCGCAGCCCGTTCACCGACCTGGACGAGGCGAGCCTCTTCGATCTGGCCTGGAAGCGGCCCGGGTCGCTGTGGGACGCGCTGGCCGCCCGCGCGGGCGAGCGGGCCGAGTGGGCGGCGGCGCACCGGGTGCTGGAGGCCGCGCGGCAGGCGGCCGAGGCCGGGCCCTTCGCCTTCGTCTCGCGGATGCTGGGCCAGCTGGACGCGGCGGGCCGCTCCATGCGCCAGCGGCTGTTGACCCGCCTGGGCCGCGAAGCCGAGGACGCGCTGGACGCCTTCCTGGCCGAAACCCTGAAGCTGGAGAGCCAGGGCGCGCACGACCTGGAGGACTTCTGCGCGCGCATGTCGGCCAGCGCCGTGGAGGTGAAGCGCGAGCAGGAGGAGAGCGCCGAGGGCGGCCCCGGCGAGGTGCAGGTGATGACCGTCCACGGCGCCAAGGGGCTGGAGCGGCCGGTGGTGATCCTGCCCGACACCACCTCCACCGCCCGCGCGCAGGGGCCGGGCTTCCTGCCCTGGCAGGGCGGCTTCCTGTGGGCGGCGCGCAAGGACGACGACTGCGACGCCTCCGCCGAGGCCCGCGCGGCGCGCGAGCTGGCGACCACGCAGGAATCCATGCGCCTGCTCTATGTCGCCCTGACCCGGGCGCGCGACCGGCTGATCGTCTGCGGCGTGCGGCGGGCGAAACTGCGGACCGGGTTCGAGGCCGGGTGCTGGTACGAGACCATCGACCAGGCGCTGGCTCGCTCGCCGCTGGCGGAGGCTGTGCGGACGGTGGAGGTGGACGGCCAGCCGGTGCGGCGCTTCGGCTCCGACCCGGCCGTGGTCCCCGCCGCCCCCGGCGACGACCAGGCGGCGGGGGGCGGGCTCCCGGCCTGGGCCGGACAGGCGGCCGCGCCCGACCCGCTGGCCCGCTACGCCTCGCCCACCGCCCTGGCCGAAGCCGCGCAGGGGCCGGCGCCCTCGCCGCTCGCCAGCCAGGGCGGGCTCGGCCGCTATCGGCGCGGGACGCTGATCCACCGGCTGCTGCAGCTCTTGCCCGACCTGCCCGAGGGCGAGCGCCGCGCCGCCGCCCAGCGCCTGCTGGCACGCGAGCACGACCTCTCCGAGGCCCAGCGCGCCGAGATGGCCGCCGCCGCCCTGGGGGTGATCGAGGATGCGCGGTTCGCCGCCGTCTTCGGCCCCGGCGGGCGCGCCGAGGCGCCGATCGCCGGACAGGCGGCCGCCTTGCCGCCGGGGCTGTCGGTCTCCGGCCGGCTCGACCGGCTGGTGGTGACGCCCGAGCGGGTGCTGGTGGTGGACTTCAAGACCAACCGCCCCGCTCCGGCGCGGGTGGAGGACGCCGACCCCGGCTACATCCTGCAGATGGCGCTCTATGTGGCCGTGCTGCGCGAAGCCTTCCCCGGTCGGGCGGTGGAAGCCGCGCTGGTCTGGACCGACGGGCCGAAACTGATGCCGGTTCCAGAAAACTTGATCGCCGGGGCTCTGGCCAAGCTTGGCCGCGCGGGTTGATGCTGCGCCCCGCCACGCCTATCTGGCGGAGCCTTGAGGGACCGATGGGCGTTTCCCCATCGGACGGAAGGAGTTTCCCATGAGCACCGTTGCGGTGACCGACGAGACCTTCGAGCGGGACGTGCTGCAGGCCGACCAGCCGGTGCTGGTCGATTTCTGGGCCGAGTGGTGCGGTCCCTGCAAGCAGATCGCCCCTGCGCTGGAGCAGATCGCCGGCGAGCTGGCCGGCCAGGTGACCATCGCCAAGCTCAATATCGAGGACAGCCCGATGACCCCCGGCCGCTACGGCGTGCGCGGCATCCCCACCATGATGCTGTTCCGCGGCGGCCAGATGGCCTCGATGAAGGTGGGCGCCATGCCCAAGCAGAAGATCCTCGAATGGCTGAACGAAGCCGGGGTGAAGGCGGCCGCCTGACCACCGGCCGGTGAGCGGCTTTCCCGCCTTCGTGGAGGAGCTGCTGGCGGGGCTCGGCCCGATCGCTATCAAGCGCATGTTCGGCGGGGCCGGCGTCTACGCCGGCCCCGTTATCTTTGGGCTGATCATCGACGAGACGCTCTACCTGAAGACCGACGAGGCCCTGCGGGCCGAGCTGGAAGCGGCCGGGTCCGAGCCGTGGGTCTATGTGATGCCCAGGGGGCCGCGCGCCGGCCAGGCGGCGTCGATGGGCTACTGGCGGATGCCGGAGACCGCGCTGGACGATCCGGACGAGGCCGTGGCCTGGGCGCGCAAGGCTGTGGCTGTGGGTCAGGCCGCCGCGGCGGCGCGGCCGAAGCGGAAGCGCACTCCATAGTTCCGATCATTCCCGCGAAAGCGGGAACCCAGGTGTTTTATCGAAGAGCGCTGGCGTTTCCGGCTTGAACCCAAAAAGCCTGGGTCCCCGCTTTCGCGGGGATGAGCGGAAATTTTGCGGTCAGGTCGGCCAGGTTTCCGGGCTCATGGCCAGCACCTCGCCGGCGAAGTGCAGGCCGCCGCAGATCAGGATGTGCGGCGGCGGGCCGCCGGCGGCCAGGGCGGCGCGCACCCCGGCCTCGGCGTCGGCGACAAGGGTCGGCGCAAGGCCCGCCTTGCGGGCGGCGGCGGCCAGGTCCTCGGCGGCGGCGGCGTTGGACGACTCGAAGGTGGTGCAGAAGACCTGCGGCTGCAGCGCCGCGAACGGCTGGAAGAAACCCAGCGCGTCCTTGCGGGCGAACATGGCGCAGACCAGCGCCAGCGGGCGGCCGTCGCGGGCCATCAGCCGCTGGGCGGCCTCGGCGAGGGCGCGGCCGGCGTGCGGATTGTGGCCGCCATCCAGCCAGATGTCGGCGCCGGCCGCCTCGCCGAGCGCGCCGATGGGGCCGTCGGTCAGGCGCTGGAAGCGGGCGGGCCAGACGGCCGAGGCGACGCCGCGGCCGATGGCGTCCTCGTCGATGCGCCGATCGCCCAGCGCCAGGGCCGCGGCGGCGGCGAGGCCGGCGTTGGCGAACTGGTGCGGGCCGTAGAGGCTGGGGGCGGGCAGGTCGAGCAGGCGGTCAGGCAGCTGGACCAGCAGCCGTCCGCGCTCCTCCCAGGCGTCGATCTCGCGGCCCATCAGGGTGACGGGGGCGGCGAACTCGGCGGCCTCGGCCTCGATCACCTCCAGCGCCTCGTCGAGCTGGCGGGCGACCAGCACCGGGCGGCCCTGGCGGATGATGCCGGCCTTCTCCCAGGCGATCTTGGCCAGCTCCGGGCCGAGCATCTCCAGGTGGTCGTAGTCGACCGGGGTGATCACCGTCACGGCCGGGGCCTCGAAGATGTTGGTGGCGTCGAACCGCCCGCCGAGGCCCACCTCGATGATGCAGAGGTCGGCCGGCGTCTCGGCGAAGGCTTGCAGGGCCAGCACCGTGGAGATCTCGAAGAAGCTGATCGGCTGGCCGGCGTTGGCCGCCTCGACCTTGTCGATCAGCCGGTCGAGGGCTTCGTCGGTGATCAGCTCTCCGGCCACGCGGATGCGTTCGGCGAAGCGCACCAGGTGCGGCGAGGTCAGGGCGTGGACGCGCATGCCCGCCGCCTCGGCGATGGCGCGCAGGTAGGCGACGGTGGAGCCCTTGCCGTTGGTGCCGGCCACGTGGATCACCGGCGGCAGGCGCTTCTCGGGGTGGCCAAGGGCGGCCAGCAGGCGCTCGACGCGGCCGGTGGTCAGGTCGATGAGCGAGGGGTGGCCCGCGCGCAGGCGCGCGATCACCGCGTCGGAGGACCGCAGTTCGTCGTACATCGAAGGAGCGCTCTTAGGCGGCGTGGCGGCGGTCGCGCCCCATCGTGAGGGTTTTGAGGACGGAGGCGATGGTAGCCGGGAGTTCGCCCCGGGTCACGATCTGATCGATCATCCCGCGCTCCAGCAGGAACTCGGATTTCTGGAAGCCGGCGGGCAGGGTCTCGCGGATGGTCTGGGCGATCACCCGGCGGCCGGAGAAGCCGATGTCGGCCTTGGGCTCGGCCAGGGTGATGTCGCCGAGCATGGCGTAGGAGGCGGTGACCCCGCCGTAGGTCGGGTCGGTCAGCACCACCAGATAGGGCAGGCGCGCCTCGCGCAGCAGTTGCACCGCCAGGGTGGCGCGGGCCATCTGCATCAGCGAGAGCGAGCCCTCCTGCATGCGCGCGCCGCCCGAGGCGATGAACACCACCAGCGGCGCCTTGCGCTCCACCGCGGCCTCGGCGGCGCGGATGAACGCCTCCCCCACCGCCGGGCTGAACGAGCCGCCCATGAAGGCGAAGTCCTGCACCGCCACCACGGCCTCGGCGCCGCCGATCCTGCCGGCGGCGATCGACATGGCGTCGTTGGCGCCGGTGGCCTTGCGAGCGGCCTTCAGCTTGTCGGAATAGGGTTTGTCGTCCGGGAAGCTCAGCGGATCGTCCGGCGTGGTCGGCGAGGCGATGGCCTCCCACTTGCCGCCGTCGAAGGTGGCCTTGAAGCGCTTCTCCGGCCCGATCCGCATGTGGAAGCCGGACGGCGTCACCCAGTGGGCGGCCTCCAGGTCCGAGCGGAAGATCATCTCGCCGGTCTCAGGGCACTTCACCCAGAGGTTCTCGGGGGTGTCGCGCTTGGAGAAGGCGCCGCGCACGCCGGGCGCGATGCGCGAGAGCCAGCCGCGCCGCTGCTGCTGCGGGGTCTGGGCCTTGCCGGGCTTGTCGTTACGCTGCTCAGCCATCGCCATCCTTACGGCCCTCGCGAGCGCCGCGCACACCCTTAGCGAGGGCGGCGGCCTTGTTAAGAACCCGCGTGGTCACGTCTTCGTTCATTTCCAGCCCGGCGGCGACCTCATCGACCAGGGCCGAGCCCACCACCACCGCGTCGGCCACCCGCGCCACCTCGGCGGCCCGCTCCGGCGTCTTGATGCCGAACCCGACGGCCACCGGCAGGCCCGAGGCCGCCTTCACCCGCGCCACGGCGGGGGCCACGGCGGCGGCGTCAGCCTCCTTCACCCCGGTCACCCCGGCGACCGAGACGTAGTAGACGAAGCCCGAGGTGCCCTTGACCACGGCCGGCAGGCGCTTGTCGTCGGTGGTCGGCGTGGCCAGGCGGATGAGCGACAGGTCGGCGGCCTCCAGGGCGGCGACCAGCGGGCCGGCTTCCTCCGGCGGGCAGTCGACAATGATCAGGCCATCGACGCCGGCCTCGGCGGCGGCGCGGGCGAAGGGCTCCAGGCCCCAGGTGTCGAGCGGGTTGAGGTAGCCCATCAGGATCACCGGCGTCTCCGCGTCGCCCTCGCGGAACCGGCGGATCAGCTCCAGCGTGCCCTTCAGGGTCATGCCGGCTTTGAGGCCGCGCTGGGCGGCGCGCTGCACCGGCGGGCCCTCGGCCATCGGGTCGGAGAACGGAAAGCCCACCTCGATCAGGTCCGCGCCCGCACCGGGCAGGCCGCGCAAGATGGCGAGGGCGGTCTCGGCGTCCGGGTCGCCGGCCATGACATAGGCCACGAAGCCGGCGCGGCCTTGCGCTTTCAGCGCCGCGAAGCGCGCGTCGATGCGGGCGGTCGTCAAATCCTGCGCCCCAGGTGCTCGGCGACGGCGTTGACGTCCTTGTCGCCGCGACCGGACATCAGCAGCACCACCACGCCGTGCTTGCCGACCTCGCGGGCGATCTCGGGCAGGCGCGCCAGCGCATGGGCGGGCTCGAGGGCCGGTATGATCCCCTCCAGCTCGGCGCACTGCTGGAAGGCGGCCAGCGCCTCCTGGTCGGTGGCCGAGATGTATTCGGCGCGCCCGACGTCGTGCAGGAACGAGTGCTCCGGCCCGATGCCGGGATAGTCGAGGCCCGCCGAGATCGAGTGGGCGTCGAGGATCTGCCCGTCGTCGCTCTGCAGGAGATAGGTGCGGTTGCCGTGCAGCACGCCCGGACGCCCGCCGGTCAGCGAGGCGGCGTGCGCCCCGGTTTCGATGCCGTGGCCGGCGGCCTCGACGCCGATCAGCCGCACGCCGTCGTCGGTGAGGAAGGGGTGGAACATGCCGATGGCGTTGGAGCCGCCGCCGATGCAGGCGACCACCGCGTCCGGCAGGCGGCCTTCGGCGGCCAGGATCTGTTCCTTCGTCTCCTGGCCGATCACCGCCTGGAAATCGCGGACCATCGCCGGATAGGGGTGCGGCCCGGCGGCGGTGCCGATCAGGTAGTAGGTGTCGGCGACGTTGGTCACCCAATCGCGCATGGCCTCGTTCATGGCGTCCTTCAGGGTCGCCGTGCCGGAGGTGACGGGGCGCACTTCCGCGCCCAGCAGGTTCATGCGGAAGACGTTGGGCTTCTGCCGCTCCACGTCGGTGGCGCCCATGTAGACCACGCAGGGCAGCCCGAAGCGGGCGCAGACGGTGGCCGTCGCCACGCCGTGCTGGCCGGCGCCGGTCTCGGCGATGATGCGGGTCTTGCCCATGCGCCGGGCGAGCAGGATCTGGCCGACGGCGTTGTTGATCTTGTGCGAGCCGGTGTGGTTCAGCTCCTCGCGCTTCAGGTAGATCTTCGCCCCGCCGTAGACCTCGGTCAGCCGCTCGGCGAAATAGAGTGCGCTCGGGCGGCCGATGTAGTGGGTGCGCAAGGACCCGAGTTCGGCCTTGAAGCCCTCGTCCGCCTTGGCGGCCGCATAGGCGGCGTCGAGATCGAGCACCAGCGGCATCAGCGTCTCGGCGACATAGCGGCCGCCGAACTCGCCGAACCGCCCGTTGGCGTCCGGCCATGCCGAATAATCGTTGGGGAGAGGCTTGTTCACGAGGGCTGGGCTTAAGGTTCAGGCGCGTCGGACGGCGTCGAGGAAGGCCGAAATCAAGGCCGGGTCCTTTAGGCCGGGACCGCGTTCGACGCCAGAGGAAACGTCCGCCAGCGGCGCCCCGGAGACGGCGATCGCCTCGCCCACGTTCCAGGGATCGAGGCCGCCGGCCAGGAACCAGGGGCGCTGGAAGCGGCGGCCGGCCAGCAGGGTCCAGTCGAACGCCACGCCGTGCCCGCCGGGCCGGTCGGCGCCCTTCGGCGGCCGGGTTTCAAACATCAGGTGCTCGGCGACGCCTTCGTAGGCCGCCGCCGCGTCGAGGTCGCGGGACTCGGCGACCGGGACCACCTTGATCACGCCGACGCCCGTCCGCGCGGCGACCTCGCGGGCGCGGGCCGGGGTCTCCTGGCCGTGCAGCTGGATGAGGTCCGGCTTCAGGAGCCGGGCGATGCGATCCAGTTCGGCGTCGTCGGGGTCGACCACCACCGCCACCACCTGCGCCTTGCCGCGCGCGGCCCGCGCGAGGAGCTCCGCCCGCTCGGGCGCGATGTTCCGCGGGCTCTTCTCGAACATCATGAAGCCCAGGTGCGAAGCCCCGCCCGCCAGCGCCGCGGCGACGGCGGGTTCGGTGGTCAGGCCGCAGATCTTGGCGCGCGCCGGCATGGGAGGGGATTAGGCGCCCCGGGGCCGCGGCGCAACCGCCCGTCCCCTTCGAGGACAGCTAGGCCAGCGTCCGCAGTTCGTTGCCGAGGTCGGTGCGCTCCCAGGAGAACCCGCCCTCGTTGTCCGGCGTGCGGCCGAAGTGGCCGTAGGCGGCGGTGCGGGCGTAGATCGGGCGGTTGAGGCCCAGGTGCTCGCGGATCGCGCGGGGGGTGGCGCCGCCGATCATCTCCGGCAGCCTGGCCTCCAGGATCGCCGGGTCGATCACCCCGGTGCCATGCAGGTCGACATAGAAGCTGAGCGGCTGGGCCACGCCGATGGCGTAGCTGATCTGGATGGTGCAGCGGCGCGCCAGGTGGTGTCGGCGGGTCTGGCCAGGCGCGCCGAGCTGCAGGT
>JADZBR010000042.1 GCA_020852035.1 Caulobacteraceae bacterium | reverse complement strand
TGGAGACATAGCGCCCCGGCCGGACCCAGTCGTCGCCCCACTTCTCCACCACGTGCCTGGGCACCGGGAAGTAGCTCACATGCTTGACCAGTTCCGGCAGGTAGGGCGCGGGATGCACCAGCGTCAGTTCAAGCGTCCGTGCGTCGAGCGCCCGGGCGCCCAGGCTCTCGGGGGGCGCCTTGCCCTCGTTCACCGCCTGGCCGTTCTTCAGCAGGTAGAGCATGTAGGCGTAGATCGAGGCGGTGTTGGGGTCGAGCATCCGCCGGTAGCTGAAGACGAAGTCGTCCGCCGTCACCGGCGCCCCGTCCGACCATTTCGCCTCGCGCAGATGGAAGGTCCAGACCAGGCCGTCCGGGCTCACGCTCCAGCGCTCGGCCATGCCTGGGATCGGCTCGGCGGTGGGCGAGTCCTGCGTCAGGCCCATCATCAGATTGCCGATGATCGTGGATTCGTCGATCAGATTGGACTTTTGCGGGTCGAGGGTGAGCGCCTCGGTGCTGGAGCTGTATTCCAGGCAGACCTGTCCGGCCGGGCAGGCGGGCCGCTGGACCTTGCCCTGACAGCCGGAAAGCAGAAGCGCCGCCGCGGCGGCCAGCAGGAAGAAGCGCAAGCGAACCCTCGGATCACCCGGAACCGGGGCAGGATGCACCGCCGGCGGGCCACGCGCAGCCGAAATCGCGCGCCGCATCCCGCTTGCGGCGCACCGGCGTTCCCCGCGACAATGGGCTGGTGTCACGCACCGGCCTGATCATCGACTGCGACCCCGGCGTGGACGACGCCATCGCGCTGTTCCTCGCGTTCGGGTCGAAGGAGCTCGACCTCATCGGCGTCACCACCGTCGCCGGGAACGTCTCGGCCGCGCTCACCGCCCGCAACGCACGGCTGATCCGCCAGATCGCCGGCCGCGAGGACGTTCCGGTCGTCGCCGGCGCCGAGCGCCCGCTGGTCCGCGCGCCGGTGGAAGCCGACCACTTCCACGGCGAAACCGGCCTTGGCCACCTGCCGGTGTTCGAGCCCGTCGCGCCCCTGGCCGAGGGCGAGGCGGCCGACGTCATCGTCCGCGAGGTCATGGCCCGCCCGCCCGGGTCGGTGACGGTGGCGGTCACCGGCCCGATGACCAACCTGGCCCTGGCCTTCGCGCGCGAGCCCGCCCTGCCCGCCCGCCTCGCCGCCGTGGTCGTCATGGGCGGCGCGCGCAGCGAGGGCGGCAACATCACCGCCTCGGCCGAATACAACATCCACGCCGACCCGCACGCCGCCCAGGCGGTGGCCGCCTCCGGCTGCCGGCTGGTGATGCTGGGGCTCGACGTCACCCATCAGGTGCGCGCCACGCCCGAGCGCATCGCCCGCATCGCGGCGCTGGCGAGCGCGCCGGCGAAGGCCGTGGCCAATCTGCTCGACTTCGCCGTCGAGACAGAGCGCAAGCATGTCGAGGGCGGCGCCCCGCCGCTGCACGACCCCTGCACCATCGCTTACATCCTGCGCCCGGACCTGTTCGCCACCCGCCCATGCCGGCTGGAGGTCGAGACGGAATCCCGACTCACCCTCGGCCACACGGCCGTGGAGTTCCGCGTCGGCCCGGACGAGGCCAACTGCCAGTGGGCGACCAGGGCCAACGCCGAGGCCATCTTCGCCCTCCTCACCGAAAGGCTCGGCGAATGAGCCTGCCGCGGATCGTCGTCGCCGGCTCGATCAACCTCGACTTCGTGGCCACCGCCACGCACCTGCCCGCGCCGGGCGAGACGGTGACCGGCGCGCGCTTCGCCCGCCATCCCGGCGGCAAGGGGGCCAACCAGGCGCTGGCCGCGCGACGGCTGGGCGCGGAGGTGGCCTTCGTCGGTCGCGTGGGCGTCGACCCCTTCGCCGGCGAGGCCCTCGCCCTGCTGCGCGCCGAGGGCGTCGACCTCAGCCTCTGCGAAGCCGATCCGGACGCCTCCACCGGCGTCGCCCTGATCTCGGTGGCCGCCACCGGTGAGAACCAGATCGTCGTCGCCTCGGGGGCCAACGCCGCCCTGACGCCGAACCGCCTGCCGCCGCTGCCGGACGGGGCGCGGGTCTGCCAGCTGGAGCTGCCGCTGGAGACGGTGGTCAAGGCGGTCGGCGAGGCGCGGGGCTTCGTGGCCGTCAACCTCGCGCCGGCCGCCGGCGTCCCCGAACGCCTGCTGGCCCGCGCCGACCTGCTGATCGTCAACGAGGTCGAAGCCGCCTTCTACGGCGAGGGCCTGCACCAGGCCGGGGGCCTGGTCGCCACTACGCTCGGCGCCCGGGGCGCGCGGCTGACCCGCGGCGGCGTCGAGATCGCGGCGGCCATCCCGCCGAAGGTCGAGGCGGTCGACGCCACCGGCGCCGGCGACGCCTTCGTCGCGGCGCTCACCGTCGCGCTGCTGGAGGGCCGGGCGCCGGACGCGGCCCTGGCCTTCGCCTGCGCCGCCGGAGCCCTCGCCGCCACCGTTCCCGGCGCGCAGTCCTCGCTGCCGACCCGCGCGGCCGTCGAGGCCGTCCTGAGGACGTCGTCATGACCCGCCACGTGCCGCAGCTTTCGCTGAACGACTTCACCGGGGGCGACCGCGCCGCCCGCGCGGCCTTCTCCGAAGCCCTGTTCGCCGGGCTGAAGGACTACGGCTTCGTCATCCTGACGGACCACAATGTGCCGCTCGATCTGATCGCCCGCGCCTATGGCCTGGCCGAACAGGCCTTCGCCCTGCCGGAAGCCGCCAAGCGCCGCTACGCGGCGGGCCTGCGCGGCTACACCCCCTTCGGCGTCGAGCACGCCAAGGACAGCGGCCACCCGGACCTCAAGGAGTTCTGGCAGGTCGGCCGCGAACCCTCGCCGGGCGCCGCCGAACCCTTCCCCGACAACGTCTGGCCCGCCGAAGTCGCCGGCTTCCGAGAGGCCTTCGAGGCGCTCTATGCGGCGCTGGACGAGACCGGCCGCCTGCTGCTCCGCGCCCTCGCCCCGCGGCTCGAGCTGCCGGAGGACCACTTCGACCCGCTGGTGCGCCACGGGACCTCGATCCTGCGCATCCTGCACTATCCGC
>JADZBR010000041.1 GCA_020852035.1 Caulobacteraceae bacterium | reverse complement strand
TCGCCCGCCGGCGGACGGCGTAACAAGGTTACGATCATTTCATGCAACCGCCTGCATCCGCAGGCGATCGCCGGAGCCTCTTGTCAGCAGGTCGGGCGGTTCAGCCCGGCGGACATGAAGGAGCTATCGCGTGGAAATTCTGGTTCCCTTGGCGTTCTTCGCCATGATCGCGGCGATCGTGCTGGTGCCGCGCTACTTCAAGAGCATCGAGCGGCAGAAGCTGCAGGACACCCTGCGCACGGCCTATGAAAAGGGCCAGGACATGCCGCCTGAGTTGATCACCTCGATGATCGAGGAACGCAAGGCGCCCATCGCCACGCCCGACCGCGACATGCGGACCGGGATCATCTGGCTGGGCATCGCCATCGGCGTCGCCGCCTTCGGCGTCTCCATCGGCTTCGTGGAAGGCGATGCGACCTACCCGCTGCTGGGCGTCGCCGCCTTCCCCGGCTTCATCGGCCTGGCGTTCATCGTGCTCGGGCTGATCGGCAAGAAGAAGGCTTCGTAGGGCCCATTCAGGACGGGAGTGCTAGACCCCATGACGGGTCATCCGATCAACTTCGCCGCGCTGCACGACGTGGAGCTTTCCGGTCTCGCCGCCACCGGAGACCGGAAGGCTTTCGGTGAGCTGGTGCGCCGCCACGGGGCGACCGTGCGCGCGCTATTGCGGCGAATGGGCGCCGATCCGGCGAGGGCCGACGACCTGGCGCAGGACGCCTTCATCGCCGCCTTCGAGCGCATCGGCGAGTTCCGCGGGGAGGGGACCTTCGCGGCCTGGGTGCGCAAGATCGCCGCCCGGCTCTACCTGAAGAAGCTGCCACGCGAGAAGCGGCTGCAGAGCCTGGAGGAGATGGGCGAGGCCGAGGGGGACACCGGGGCCGAGGTCCGCTTCGCCGGCCGCATCGACCTGGACGAGGCCCTTAAGAACCTGGGGGAGGGGGAACGGTTGTGCGTCAGCCTGTGCTACGGCGCGGGACTTTCGCACGTTGAAGCGGCGGACGCCTTGAAGCTGCCGCTTGGAACGGTCAAATCGCATGTCAAACGTGGTCTGGAGAAGCTCCGAGCGAGACTGGCTCAGCCGGAACGCGCAGCGGAGGAGAGGCTCGGCAATGGCTGAGGTCGATTTTGAACGCCGCCTGGAGCGCATGTTCGCCGAGGCGCCCGTCACCGCCGACGAGACGGCCTTCGCCGCTCGCGTCGAGGGGCGGCTGAACCGCGGCTGGGCCGCGCGGCGGGCGATGATCTGGATCGCCGGCGTGGCCGGCGGCGCCATTGGCGCGACGCAGCTTCTGGTGTCGAACCTGCGCCCCAGCCTGGAACGGCTGGAGATCGCGACGCCGCGCGAACTGATCACCCTGCGCGAGGCCGCCGGCGCGGCCGAGTGGATGACGCCGCTGGTCGGGGGTGAGACTCTGTGGCTTATGGCCGCCCTCGCCGCGGCGGCCGTCGGCCTCGCGCTCACGCGGATGATCGAGGAGTTCTAGCCGTGTCCGCTCAACGCCAGGAGAGCGTCCGTCGAATCGCCGCGCCGGACATCACCGCGCAGAAGGGCAAGACGCCTATCGTCTGCCTGACCGCCTATACCGCGCCGATGGCCGAGATCCTCGACCAGGCGTGCGATCTGCTGCTGGTCGGGGACTCGGTGGGCATGGTGGTGCATGGCCTGCCGAACACCGTCGGCGTCACCCTGGAGATGATGATCCTGCACGGCCAGGCGGTGATGCGCGGCTCCCGGCGGGCGATGGTGGTGGTCGACATGCCCTTCGGGAGCTACGAGGGCGCGGTCGAGGCGGCCTATGAGAACGCCGTCCGCCTGATGAAGGAGACCGGCGCCTCGGCCGTGAAGGTCGAAAGCGGACCGACGATCCCGGACACCATCGCCTACCTGACCCGCCGCGGGGTGCCGGTGATGGGCCACGTCGGCCTGCGTCCGCAGGCGGTGCTGGTCGACGGCGGCTTCAAGGCCAAGGGGCGCACCGGCGCCGAACGCGACCGGATCATGGCCGAGGCCCTGGCGGTCGCCGAAGCCGGCGCCTTCGCCATCGTGGTGGAGGGCGTCGCCGAGGGGCTGGCGCGACAGATCACCGAGGCCGTGCCGGTTCCGACCATCGGCATCGGCGCCTCGGCCGGTTGCGACGGCCAGATCCTGGTCACCGACGACATGCTGGGCCTGTTCGACTGGACGCCGAAGTTCGTGCGACGCTACGGCGACTTGCGCGGCGAGATCGCCCAGGCGGTGGCCAACTATGCGGCCGATGTCCGCGAACGCCGCTTCCCGGGGGCGGCCGAGACCTACTTCGCCAAGCTGGTGGCGGAATAGCCACCATCCGATCATTCCCGCTTTCGCGGGGATGAGCGGAAATGGAGTGGAGCCGCCGTTGCGGCGCAGGCGCCCGCGCTATAGGGTCCGGCCTCTTCCCAACAGCCTTAAGAGTAAGCCTTCCGTGGTCGATGTCTTCGAAGAGGTCGAGGAGCAGATCCGCGTCGACCGCTACAAGGCCCTGGCGCAGCGCCTCCTGCCGTGGGTCGCCGGCGCTTTGGTCCTGGCCCTATTGGCCGCGCTTGGCGTCTGGGGCTACCAGACCTGGCAGGAACGCAAGGCCGCCCAGGCGTCCGAAACCTACGCCGCCGCGTTGGAAGCCTTCTCGCAGCAGGACCTCGCCAAGGCCGGGACCCTCTGGGGCGATGTCGCCAAGACCGGCACGCCCGGCTATCGCGCCCTGGCCCTGATGCAGCAGGGCGGCCTGAAGGCCACCGAGAACAAGACCGCCGAGGCCGTGGCGCTCTACGATCAGGCCGCCGAGATCGCGCCGAACGACCTGATCGGCGACATGGCCCGCCTGAAATCCGCCTTGGCTTTGCTGGATACCGCGCCGGTGACCGAGATGAGCAAGCGACTCACCCCGTTGACCGAGGAAGGCCGCCCCTACCGCGCCCAGGCGCGTGAGGCGCTGGCCTTCGCCAAGCTGATGGGCGGCGACGCCGCCGGGGCGAGGGGCGACTTCGTCGTCCTTTCCCTGCTCGCCGACGCTCCCGACAGCACCCGTGAACGCGCCCGCGCGGCGATGGAACTGATCGATTCCGGTTCGGCCGCTTCCGTCGCCGCGGCGGTCAAAGCCGCGCCGGCCGTCCCGCCGGCGTCTCCCGCACCCCAAGCCCCGACCCCATGATCTCCTTTCGCAAGCTGACCCTGCTCAGCCTCTCGGTGGCCGCCTGCGTGGTCGTCAGCGGCTGCTCCACCGTTTCGCGGCTCAATCCGTTCAACCGCGACGACGATGACGAAAAGGCGATCGCCAGCCAGGGCGAACGCATCCCGGTGATCGCGCTCGACCAGAGCCTGCAGCCGGCCGATGCGCTGAAGGGCGTGGACTACTACCTGCCGCCGCCGGTGGTGATGGAGTCCTGGCCGCTGCCCGGCGGCAACCTCGAGCAGGCGGTGGGCCACGTCGAGGCCGCGCCGAACCTGCAGGTCGCCTGGCGCAAGAGTTTCGGCGAGGGCTCCAAGCGCGGCTACCAGGTCACCGCCCCGCCGGTGGCCGCCGAGGGCCGCGTCTATGTGATGGACGGCGCCGCGCGGGTCAGCGCCTTCGACGCCCGCTCCGGCCATGAGATCTGGAGCGCCCGCACTCGCCCGGACGTCAAGCGCGACAAGGAAGCCTACGGCGGCGGTCTCGCCTTCGCCGGCGGCAAGCTCTACGTCTCCTCCGGCTATCGGTTCGTGGCCCAGCTGGATGCGGCGACCGGCGCTCTGGACTGGCGCACCACCACCGAGCAGCCGCTGCGCGGGGCCCCGACCGTGGCCAATGGGCGGGTGTTCGCGATCACCAACGACAATGTCCTCCTGACCTTCGACACCGCTACCGGCGCCGCCGGCTGGAGCTACCAGGCGCTCTCCGAGCCGGCGCGCATCCTGGCCGCCTCCAGCCCGGCGATCTCCGGCGACACGGTGGTGGCCGCCTTCGGCTCCGGCGAACTCGTCGCCCTGCGCGCCGCCAACGGCAACGACCTCTGGAGCGAGGCCCTGTCGCGGGCCAGCCGCACCAACGCCCTCTCGGAAATCCGCGACATCCCCGGCCGCCCGGCGATCTACCAGGGCGATGTCTATGCGGTCAGCCACTCCGGCGTCTTCGCCGCCACCGACCTTCGCACCGGCTCGCAGAAGTGGACCCTGCCGGTCAGCGGCATCACCACGCCGTGGCCCGCCGGCGACGTCGTGTTCGTGGTCTCCAAGGCTGGCGAGGTGATGAGCGTTTCGCGCGAGAGCGGCCAGGTCTACTGGGTGCGCGACCTCTCGGTCGGGCGCGAGAAGAAGACCGGCCAGTTCTTCGGCCTCTTCGGGCGCAAGTTCAGCTCCAAGCCGATCTGGTCCAGCCCGCTGCTGGCCTCGAACCGCCTGATCCTCGGCGGCCAGACCGGCGAGATCGTCTCGCTGAACGCCAAGACCGGCGAGGTGGAGCGCACGATCAAGGTCGGCGGTCCGGTGATCATCGGCCCGATCGCGATGGGCGACACCATCTATGTGGTTACCGACGAGGCGCAGCTGATCGCGCTGCGCTGAGTTTTCCCGGCCTTTCGCCGGAGGGGGAAGGGCCGGCGACGGGCTGACGCCTGCGCTTACGCAGTCTCGCCGGCCGTGACGCTGGCCCGCCCCGCCATTTCCGGATAGGTCTCCACCCCCATCCCAACCCTTCCCCCTTGCAGGGAGAAGGGCTTTCGGAGTCGCCATGCCGCTGAGGCTCGCCATCGTCGGACGCCCGAACGTGGGCAAGTCGACGCTGTTCAACCGACTGGCGGGCAAGAAGCTCGCCATCGTCGACGACCGGCCGGGCGTGACCCGCGACCGGCGCTATGGCGAGGGCCGGCTGGGCGACCTGGACCTGGCGCTGATCGACACCGCCGGCTTCGAGGACGTCGCCGACGAAAGCCTGGAAGCGCGGATGCGCCGGCAGACCGAGCTGGCCATCGACGAAGCCGACGTGGCGCTGTTCGTGGTCGACGCCCGAGAGGGCGTGACGCCGCTCGACGAGGTGTTCGCCGAGATCCTCAGGAAGCGCGACAAGCCGGTGATCCTGGCCGCCAACAAGGCCGAGGGGAGGGCCGGCGAGGCCGGAGCATTGGAGGCGTTCTCACTCGGTCTCGGCGAGCCGATCGCCATTTCCGCCGAGCACGGCGAGGGCATGGTCGAGCTGTTCGACGCCCTGGTCGCGGCCGCACCGTCCGAGGACGATCAGGAAGATGACGGCGACAACCCGGTCAAGATCGCCATCGTAGGCCGCCCGAACGCCGGCAAGTCGACGCTGGTCAACGCCCTGCTGGGCGAGGACCGGCTGCTCACCGGCCCGGAAGCCGGCATCACCCGCGACGCCATCCCCGTCGACTGGACCTGGGGCGAGCGCCGCGTGCGGCTGGTCGACACCGCGGGCCTGCGCCGCAAGGCCAAGGTGCAGGAGAAGCTGGAGAAGCTCTCCACCCAGGACACCATCCGCGCCATCACCTTCGCCGAGGTGGTGCTGCTGGTGATGGACGCCACCCATCCCTTCGAGATCCAGGACCTGCAGATCGCCGACCTCGTCGAGCGCGAGGGCCGGGGGCTGGTCTTCGTGCTGGCCAAGTGGGACCTGGTCGAGAACCCCGGCGCGACGCTGAAGGAATTCATCGAGGAGGCCAACCGCGTGCTGCCGCAGCTGCGCGGCACGCCGGTGATCGCCCTCTCGGCCGAGACCGGCCGCCACCTCGACCGGCTGATGCCGGCGGTCTTCAAGGTGCACGACGACTGGTCGACCAAGGTGAAGACCCGCGACCTCAACGACTGGCTGGCCCTGGCCGTGCAGCGCCACCCGCCGCCGGCGGTGAACGGGCGCCGGGTGAAGCCGAAGTACATGGCCCAGACCAAGGCCCGGCCGCCGACCTTCGTGCTCTTCGCCAGCCGTGCCGCGCAGCTGCCCGACAGCTATCGGCGCTACCTGGTCAATTCCCTGCGCGAGAGCTTCGACCTGCCCGGCGTGCCGATCCGGGTGACGGTGAAGTCGAACTCCAACCCCTACGCCGAGGGCGACCGGCCTTCGACCACCGATCCCGCCGCCAAGGCGTCCGGCCGGCCGAAGACCAAGGCCAAGCCGGCGGCCGGCAAGGGCAGGGCGACCCGCACCCCGACGACGCACAAGCTCCGCAACACCAGCCGGAAGCCCTCGAAGGCGGGGCCGAAGGGTCGCCGCTGAGTTCTCCCTCCCCCTTGTGGGAGGGTGGGCCGCGAAGCGGCTCGGGTTGGGGGCTTGCTGACTCGCCGCGATATCCGAAACGCCGGTGTGCCCCACCCGTCTCGTCGCTTCGCGCCGATCTACCCTCCCCATAAGGGGGAGGGAGTTAGCCCGAGACCAGCTTTCCAGCTTTCCAGTCGGAGAACAGGATCGCTTCCTTCGGCAAACCGAGGTCGGCCTGCGCCAGTTCGACGATCAGCGGGCCGATCTCTGAGGGCTCGGGCAGCGTCATCGGGTCTTCGCCTGGAAACGCCTCGGCGCGCATTTTCGTGCGCATCTGGTTGGGGTCGAGGATCACCGCCCGCACCGAGGTGTTCTCCAGCTCGTCGGCCCAGGTCCGCACCAGGTGCTCCATCCCCGCCTTGCTGGCGCCATAAGGCCCCCAGAACGCCTTGGGCCGCACCGCCCGGCCGCTGGTCACGAAGATCGCCCGGCCCGCCGCCGAGGCGCGCAGCAGCGGCTCGGTGGAGCGGATCAGGCGGAAGGTGGCCGTCAGGTTGGTGGCGATCACCTTGTCCCACTGCTTGAGGTCGATATGGCCCACCGGCGTCAGCGCGCCCAGCATGGCCCCGGCGTGCACCAGGATATCCAGCCGGCCGAACCGGCGGTGGATCTCCGCGCCCAGGGCGTCGAGGTCCTCACCGCGTTCCAGGTCGACGGTGGCCAGGGTGGCGGGCTTGCCGCCGGCCTCGCGCAGTTCGTCGTCGAGTTCCTCCAGCGCGCCGGCGGTGCGGGCGACGGCCACCACCTGGGCGCCGGCGGCGCCGAGGGCGAGGGCGGCGGCTCTGCCGATGCCGCGGCTGGCGCCGGTGACGAGGGCTATTCTGTCGGCGAGGGGCAGGGGGGAGGCGCTCATGGCCGCTCCCTTAGCGTGCTTCTTCGGCGCTGTCCGCCTCGCGCGCGTAGCGCTGGGCGATCACCGCGCAGATCATCAGCTGCAGCTGGTGGTAGATCATCACCGGCAGCAGCATGAAGCCCACCGTCTCGGGCGGGAACAGCACCCCGGCGATCGGCACGCCGAACACCAACCCCTTGTTGGAGCCGGCGAACAGCAGGGCGATGCGATCGCCCCTGTCGAACTTCATCGCGCGCCCGACCCAGGTCGGCAGGGCGAAGGCGAACGCCAGCAGCGCCAGGCAGATCACCGCCAGCCGGGCGAGGTCGAAGGCGCTGACCTGCGACCAGAGCCCGCCGATCACAGCGTCGCTGAAGGCGCCGTAGACCACCAGCAGGATCGCGCCGCGGTCGATCCAACCCAGCCGCTTGTTGTGCCGCGCCACTAAGGCGCCGATCAGCGGCCGGGAGAGGTGCCCGGCGGCGAAGGGCGCGAGCAGTTGCAGGCCGATGCGCCGGGCCTGGTCCAGGGAGAAACCGCCCCCTTCGGTGTGCAGCAGGAACGCGACCAGCAGGGGCGTCGCCACGATGGCCAGCAGGTTTGAGGCCGAGGCCGAGGCCACGGCTGACGCGATGTTGCCCCGCGCGATGGTGGTGAAGCTGATCGCCGACTGCACGGTCGAGGGCAGGCACGCCAGGAAGATCACGCCCGGCGCGAGGGCGGCTGGCACGATCCAGCCCGGCAGGTTCGCGACGCCGACCCCGGCGACCGGAAAGGCGACGAAGGTGATCCCCAGGATCACCAGGTGCAACCGCCAGTGGATCACCGCCGCGATGATCGACTCGCGCGGCAGGCGCGCGCCGTTCAGGAAGAAGGTCAGGCCGATGGCCAGCTTGGTCACGCCGTCGACCACCGGCGCGGCCGCGCCGCGCGCCGGCAGCAGGGAGGCCAGCACAACCATGCCCAAGATCAGGAGGATGTAGACGTCCGGCTTGAGGCGGGCGAGCCAGCCGGCTCGCGCGCTCACGCGTCGACCAGGAAGGAGAGCTGGCGCTCGACCACGTCGTTGCGGCCTTCGGCGATCTCGCGGTCGAGCAGGCGGGTGGGGTAGTCGCCGGTGAAGTAGTGGTCGGTGAACTGCGGCAGGTCGGGGTTTCGCTCGCCGGCGCCCATCGCCCAGTAGAGGCCCTCGACGGTCAGGAAATGCAGGCTGTCGACCTTCAGCATCTCGCGCATCTCGTCGAGCGACTTGTTGGCCGCCAGCAGGCGGTCCTGGTCGGGCATGTCGATGCCGTAGAAGTCGGGGAAGCGCAGCGGCGGGGAGCCGATGCGCAGGTGCACCTCGGTGGCGCCGGCGTTGCGCACCATGCCGACCAGCTTCATCAGCGTCGTGCCGCGCACGATGCTGTCGTCCACCAGCAGCACCCGCTTGCCGGAGAGCACCGCGCGGTTGGGGCTGTATTTCATGCCCACGCCGTGCTCGCGCACCCCTTGCGTCGGCTGGATGAAGGTGCGGCCGATGTAGTGGTTGCGGATGATGCCCATCTCATAGGGCAGGCCGCACTCCTGAGCGAAGCCGATGGCGGCGGGCACCGACGAATCGGGCACCGGCACCACCACGTCGACGTCGACGCGGCTCTCATGGGCGAGGCGGCGGCCCATTTCCTTGCGGACGTCATAGACCGACTTGCCGTTCACCACGCTGTCAGGGCGGGCGAAGTAGATGTATTCGAAGACGCAGGGGCGCGCTTCCTGGGCCGGGAACGGCTTGATCGAGGTGACGCCGTCGGTGTCGATCACCACCATCTCGCCGTGCTCGACATCGCGCACGAAGCGGGCGCCGATGATGTCGAGGGCGCAGGTCTCCGAGGCCAGCACCGGCTGGCCGTCGAGGTCGCCCAGCACCAGGGGGCGGATGCCCAGCGGGTCGCGCACGCCGATCAGCTTCTTGTTGGTCAGGGCGACCAGGGCATAGCCGCCCTCGATGTGCGTCAGGGCGTCGATGAAGCGGTCGACGATGCGGGCCCGGCGCGAGCGGGCGATAAGGTGCAGAATCACCTCGCTATCCGAGGTCGACTGGAAGATCGCCCCGTCCTCGACCAGCTGCTCGCGCAGGGTCAGGAAGTTGGTCAGGTTGCCGTTGTGGGCGAGCGCGATGCCGCCGCCGCCGAGGTCGGCGAACATCGGCTGGATGTTGCGCACGAAGCTGCCGCCGGACGTGGAATAGCGGGTGTGGCCGATGGCCGAGGCGCCGGGCAGTCGCTCCACCAGGTCCTGGCCCGTGAAGGCTTCGCCCACGTGGCCCATGTGCCGTTCGGTGTGGAAGCCCATGCCGTCGAAGGCGGCGATGCCGCAGGCTTCCTGGCCGCGGTGCTGCAGGGCGTGCAGCCCCAGCGCCGTGATCGCCGCTGCGTCCGGCACGTCGAAGACGCCGAACACGCCGCACTCCAGGCGAAGCTGATCTTCGCGCTCCAGGTCCTCGCTCATCGCGACTTCTCCACCAGGTCGTCGACCTGACTTCTGTCCTCAGCCTCGTAGCCCGGGCCCTTGGTCGGTTCCTCGCCTTCGCGGACGGCCCGTTCGAGCGCGGGACCTATGCGGGAGGCCAGGAGACCGCCCTGCGGCGCGAACTGTCTCAAAACGTTCGCACTGGCTTCCGTCAAGGGATATAGGGCCGCGCCCTCGATCCAGCGAGGAATGCGTTCAGCGGGAGTCGCCGCCGTGAACAGCAGGTTGAACACCCCCAGCACCACCAGCGCGCGGATCAGCCCGAAGCCCAGGCCGATCGCGCGGTCGATGGAGGAGAGCGGACCGCCGCGAATCCGCTCGGTCAGGCTGGCGCCGATCACCCTGAGCAGGATGTAGAGCGCCACGAACAGCAGCAGCACCGCCGCGGCCGTGCCGGCCCAGTCCGGGTCGATCACCTCGCGGGCCATCGGGCCGGTGACGCGCAGGGCGATCAGGGAACCCACGGCGGCCAGCAGGAAGGCCACCACCGTCACCATCTCGCGCACCGCACCGCGGATGAAGCCGACCCCCGCGGAGACCACCAGGATCAGGCCGGCGAAGAGGTCGAACAGGGTCACGCCTTGGCGCCCCAGCTCTGTTCGCCGATGCGTTTGACGGCGTCGGCCAGGCGCGTGACGCCGGCGAGCGCGATATCGCCGGCCGGCTCGATGCCGTTGGGGCCGAGCACGCGGCGAAAGCCCAGCTTGGCCGATTCCTTCAGGCGGCTGTCCATCCGGCTCACCGGGCGCACGTCTCCACTGAGGCTCACCTCGCCGAACACCACGCAATCCTGCGGCAGGGCCTCCTCCAGCGCCGAAGAGGCCAGCGCCGCGGCCGCCGCCAGGTCCGCCGCCGGCTCGGAGATTCGCAGGCCGCCGGCGACGTTCAAGTAAACGTCGCGATTGCCGAAACCAAGGCCGCAACGGGCCTCCAATACGGCGAGCACCATCGCCAGGCGTCCGCTATCCCAGCCCACCACCGCCCGGCGCGGCGTGCCGTAGGCGCTGGGCGCGACGAGGGCTTGAAACTCCACCAGCACCGGCCGCGACCCCTCGATGCCGGCGAACACCGCCGCGCCCGCCGCCCGCTCGCCGGTGGAGTTGAGGAACAGGGCCGAGGGGTTGCGCACCTCGGCGAGGCCCGCGTCGCCCATCTCGAACACGCCGATCTCGTCGGTGGCGCCGAAGCGATTCTTCACCCCGCGCAGCACGCGGAACGGATAGCCGCGCTCGCCCTCGAAGGAGAGCACCGCATCGACCATGTGCTCGATCACCCGCGGTCCGGCGATCTGGCAGTCCTTGGTCACGTGGCCGACCAGCACCACCGCCACGCCCCGCTTCTTGGCGAAGCGCACCAGTTCGCCGGCCGCCGCGCGCACCTGGGTCACCGAGCCGGGGCCGGCCTCATGGGCGTCGCTCCAGAGGGTCTGGATCGAATCGATGACGACGAGGTCGAAGCGGTCCTTCTTCAGCCCCTCGAGGATGTCGCGCAGGGCCGTCTCCGCCGCCAGCTTCACCGGCGCCGCGGCCAGGCCCATGCGGGCGGCGCGGCCGCGGATCTGGTCCACCGCTTCCTCGCCGGAGATGTAGGCGCAGGCCAGACCCGCGTTGGCGGCGGACGCGCAGACCTGCAGCAACAGGGTCGACTTCCCCACGCCCGGGTCGCCGCCCAGCAGGATCGCCGAGCCCGGCACCACGCCGCCGCCGCAGACCCTGTCGAACTCCTCCACGCCGGTGGAGAGGCGGGGCGGGGCAGGGGTCTCCTGCTGCAGCGTTTCGAAGGCCAGGCCGCGCTGCTGCTTGCTCCCCCGCGCAGGCGCGAGCGCCCCGGGCGGGCGGCTCTGCACCTCCTCGACCAGGCTGTTCCAGGCGTTGCAGGCCGGGCACTGGCCGGCCCACTTGGCCTGGGCCGCGCCGCATACCTGACAGACGTAGACCGCGCCGTCGCGGGCCATAGGCGCTCCGATTCGGGTGAGCCGCCAGTCTAGCGCGGCGCGGCCGCGCGTGCGCGCCCCTTGCGGCGTAACGGCGTTGGGCTAGGCTCCCCGGTTCGGGCGATCCGCACCGGATCGAGGGTTGGGAGACTTTCCATGAGCGTAGTCGAACCGGGTCCGGCCTCGTCGGGCCTTATCCAGCGTGTGCAGGACATCCTCCTGCGACCCAAACCGACGTGGGATGTGATCGACGTCGAGCCGGCGACCGTCCAGGGCCTGTTCACCAGTTACGCGGCCATCCTGGCGGCGATCCCCGCGGTGGCCGGCCTGATCGGCGGCATGATCTTCACCGGCGGCCTGATGTCGCCGGTCTGGCTGATCGTGATGGCGGTGGTCGGCTATGTGCTCAGCCTGGTGATGGTCTTCGTCGTCGGACTGATCATCGACGCCCTGGCGCCCAGCTTCGACGGGCAGAAGAACCAGGTTCAGGCGATGAAGGTCGCCGTCTATCCCTACACCGCCGCCTGGGTGGCCGGGATCCTGCAGATCTTCCCGCCGCTGGCCCCGCTGGTGATCCTGGCCTCGCTCTACGGGCTCTACCTGCTCTATCTCGGCCTGCCGAAGCTGATGAAGGTCCCGCAGGAAAAGGCGCTCGGCTACACGATTGTGACCGTCATCGTCGCCATTGTGATGAGCATTATCATCGGCGCTGTGATCGGCAGCGTGACGGCGATGAGCGCCATTGGCGCGGCCACCCTGTCGCAGCGCGGGCCGACGGTCGAGGTCGGCGACGCCAAGGTCAATGTGATGGCCGCCGCCAAGCAGATGGAGCAGGCCGCCAAGCAGATCGAGGCCGGCGCCACCGGCGAGGGCGTCGCGCCGGTTGACGTGGAGGTGCTGAAGGCGCACCTGCCGAATGCGGTGGCGGGCTTTGCCCGCACCGAGGTCTCCACCGGCAGCGGCGGGGTCGGAGGCATCTCCGGCTCCTCCGCCGAGGGCAAGTACCAGAAGGGTGATGCGCGCATCACCC
>JADZBR010000040.1 GCA_020852035.1 Caulobacteraceae bacterium | reverse complement strand
CGAGAGCGGCGGAACATACTCAGGAAGGCCGGGAAGTCAACGGCTGCTTGGCGACGACGGATTTCCAAGGCTAGGGTGCGGCATGAAAACCCTGTCCATGATCGCTTCCGCCCTTGTTTTGAGCGCCTGCGCTAGCGCGCCGCAAGTCCCGTCCAACCCGCAGGACGCCTTTTTCCAGCGGCTGAGCGCCTTGTGCGGCCAGACCTTCGAGGGACGGGTCACGACCACTGATCCGGCGGATGACGATTTCCGGGCTCAGCGTCTGGTGATGCAGGTGCGCGACTGTTCGGACGATGAGATCGGCATTCCGTTCGCCGTCGGCCAGGACCGGTCGCGCCGCTGGGTGATCACCCGTACCGCGACGGGCCTGAGGTTGAAGCACGATCACCGCGACGAGAACGGCGAGATCCACGGCTATCATTTGTATGGCGGCGACACGGCCGGACCGGGCACTGCCGAGCGCCAGGAGTTCCCGGTCGACCAGGACTCGATCGACCAGTTCAATGCGGCGGGGGCCACCGTCTCGACCACCAACGTCTGGGCCGTGGAAGTGCGGCCGGGTGAGGCATTTGTCTATGAGCTGAGCCGTCCGAACCGCCTGCTCAGGGTGGAGTTCGATCTGACCCACCCGGTGGAGCGGTAGGACCGGCTGTCCATTCTCAGGACCATGGACATTTACGCGCCGCTTCAGGGCGGCTCCGGCGGCGGAATATCCGTCCGAACAGTCCGGACCGGGCGTGACCTTTGCGATGCTGACGATGTCAAAGCGCGGCGGACAGAATAAGCGTGCCGGCGCGGGCGGGGACACGGCGCGCGCTTTGGGAGGGCTATTTGCCTGAGGTCAACGGTCTGGACTGATCGGCGACGGGGATGTGTGCGCTCGCTCGTCATCCCGGACAGAGCGCAGCGGAGAGCCGGGACAAGCCATCCGTTCAGGCCGCCCCTCCTGGAGCGGCGCGCCGGGTCAGGTGATCCGCCAGCCTTCCCTGGGCTTCACAGTGGCGCAGGCGGGCGTTCCGTCCTTGCCGCGACCGGGGAGCACGGCTTCGAGCACCGCGCCTTTTCGGGCCTGATCCAGAAGGGTCGCGGAGATGTCGTGAATGTCGATCTTGGCGCGGCGCTGCCAGCCGGCGGAAGGGTCGCCGGCCATGGAGCCGATGCGGATGTAGACGAAGCGCCGAACGGGTCCCTCGCGGCGGACGAAATCCCCGAGGACGCGGCCATCGTCGGTCAGGCGGACGGGGACATCGAAACTGAGCGGCGCGTCGGCGGCGACGCGAGAGTCGAAGACAGCCTCCTTCTGCTGGAGGCTGTAGTGCACGCCGGGGACCGGATCGGCGATGGTCAGGCGCAGGGTGATGAGGGTTTCGGAGCTCAATTCATCGCCTCGATCTGATGCCGGCCGCGCATGAAGCGCACGAAAGGGGCAGGGCGGTTGGGGTCGTCCAGCCGTTTGCCGACCTCGCCGATGATGAAGCGGGTGATGGCGGGCAGGTCCAGGTTTTCGGCCTCTTCCCAGGGGATCCAGGCGATTTCGTCCAGTTCGTCCGAGCCGTCGATGTCGCGGCTGAGCAGGGCCGAGCCGTCGGCCATGAAGAAGCGCGCGTCGAAGCGGCGGGCGCGGCCTGGCGGGGTGATGGCGCGCGCGACGTAGGTGAGGGCTGAGAGGTCGGGAATGGCCCCGGCGGCGCGGTATGCCCGCCAGCCGCCGGCGACGGAGGCGGGCGGGGCCGGTTTGCCGATGATCAGGCCGGTTTCCTCGAAGGTCTCACGCACGGCGGCGAGCGCCAGCGCCCGCGCGCGGTGGGGCGGACAGCCGAGGCTGAGCCGCGCGGCGGAGCGGGCGTCGAAATCGCCGGTCGAGGCGGCGCGATAGTCGCCGCGCTCAATGCGGCCGCCGGGGAAGACCCATTTGGCGGCCATGAAGACATGGCCCTGAGCGCGGCGGCCCATCAGCACCTTGCCATCGCGCACCACGATCAGGGTGGCGGCGTCTTTCGGGCGCATCCGCGCGCCGGTGACGGGCGCATCAGCGAGGTCCTGGCGGGGGTCGAAGGGGGCGGCGTTCATCTCTCCTCCCCATGAGCGAAGCGAGATGGGGAGGTGGCTCGGCGCGAATCCGCGACGAGACGGAGGGGGCGGCGCTGACCTTGCAGATCGGGGCTTTGTAGAGATGGCCTGGAGAGGGCGGCACTGTCTCCTCCACGGCCCACCGGTCGCTTGCAGCGACCGGCCCCCCGACCGCTTCGTGGCCCCCCTCCCCACTGCGTGGGCAGGAGAGTCATGGGCGCTTTCCCTTCGGTCCCTTCCCCGGCTTGGGGCCGCCGGGGCGGCCTTTGCCGCGTTTGGTGCCGCTGGGCGGGCCGCCGCGGTCGCGGATTCCCAGGCGCGGGCGCGGGGCGTTGGGATCAGCGGGGGCGGGCTCACTGAGCATTTCGAAGAGGAGCCCACCGGTCAGGGGGACGGCTTCCAGCAAGCGCACATCGACTGTGCGACCCAGGGTCCAGCGTTTGCCGGTGCGTTGACCGACCAGGGCGTGGGCGCGGTCGTCGTGGATGAAATATTCGTCGCCCAGATCGCGCACCGGAACCAGGCCGTCGGCTCCGGTCTCCTCCAGACGGACGAACAGGCCGAACTTGGTTACGCCGGTGATGCGCCCGGTGAAGATGGCGCCGGTGCGGTCGGCCAGGAAGGCGGCGACATAGCGGTCATTGGCGTCGCGCTCGGCGGCCATGGCGCGGCGCTCGGTCATGACGATGTGTTCGGCGGTGGCCTGAAGCTGGCTGACTTCCTTGTCGGTCAAGCCGTCACTGCCCAGACCCAGCGCCCGGATCAGACCCCGGTGCACGATCAGGTCGGCATAGCGGCGGATCGGCGAGGTGAAGTGGGCGTAGCGGTCCAGATTCAGTCCGAAGTGGCCGACGTTCTCCGGGCTGTAGATCGCCTGCATCTGGGTGCGCAGCACGACCTCATTGACGATGTCGCCGTGCGGGCCGTCGCGGGTTTCGTTCAGCAGGGCGTTGAAGCGTTCGGTGCGCGGGGCCTCGCCCTTGTTCCAGCGTAGCGAGAGCGTGTGCAGGAAGTCCGACAGGTTGAAGATCTTCTCCTGGCTGGGCGCGTCGTGGACGCGGTAGATCAGGGGCGTCTTCTTCTGCTCAAGCGTTTCGGCGGCCGAGACATTGGCCTGGATCATCATCTCTTCGATCAGGCGGTGGGCCTCCAGCGAGCGGCGCGGCTCGATGGAGACGACCTCGCCGGCCTCGTTCAGCCTGATCTTGCGTTCCAGCGTTTCGATGGCGAGCGGCGAGCGGCGCTCGCGGCCGATCAGCATGGTCCGGTAGGCGGCCCACAGGGGCTTGAGGATCGGTTCCAGGATCGGGCCGGTGGTATCGTCGGGCTGGCCGTCGATGGCCGCTTGCGCCTGCTCGTAGGACACCTTGGCGGAGGATCGCATGAGGCCACGCGTGAAGTTGGGGCTGATCTTCTT
>JADZBR010000039.1 GCA_020852035.1 Caulobacteraceae bacterium | reverse complement strand
GGGCTGCAGGGCGTCGATTTCGTCGTCGCCAACACCGCCGCCCAGGCGCTCACCATGTCGAAGGCCGAGCGCATCATCCAGCTCGGCGCCCATGTGACCGAGGGTCTCGGGGCGGGATCGCAGCCCGAGGTGGGGCGGGCGGCGGCCGAGGAATGCTTCGACGAGATCGTCGATCCTCTTTCCGGGATCCACATGTGCTTCGTGACGGCCGGACTGGGCGGCGGCACCGGCACGGGGGCCGCGCCGATCGTGGCGCGGGCGGCGCGCGAGAAGGGCATCCTGACCGTGGGCGTCGTCACCAAGCCGTTCCATTTCGAAGGACAGCGGCGCATGACGGTGGCCAATCGCGGCATCGAGGACCTGCAGAAGAACGTCGACACGCTGATCGTCATCCCGAACCAGAACCTCTTCCGCATCGCCAACGAGAAGACCACCTTCGCCGAAGCCTTCGGCATGGCCGACCAGGTGCTGCATTCGGGCGTGCGCTCGATCACCGACCTGATGGTGCTGCCGGGCCTGATCAACCTCGACTTCGCCGACGTCCGCACGGTGATGACCGAGATGGGCAAGGCGATGATGGGCACCGGCGAGGGGACCGGCGAGGACCGCGCCCTGCGCGCCGCCGAGAACGCCATCCAGAACCCGCTGCTCGACGAGATCACCCTGAAGGGCGCCAAGGCGGTGCTGGTCAACGTGACCGGCGGCCTCGACATGACCCTGCTGGAAGTCGACGAGGCGGCCAACGCCATCTCCGACCAGGTGGACCCTGAAGCCAACATCATCTTCGGCGCCGCCTTCGACCCGTCGCTGGACGGCAAGGTGCGCGTCTCGGTGGTCGCCACCGGCATGGACGGCGCGGCGATCTCGGCCATCGAACCTAAGACCCATCCCACCTTCACGTCCGCCCGTGAGACGCTGCGCCAGCAGAGCGCCGCGCCGGTCAATGCGCCGCCGCCGCTGCTGATCGAGGATGTCGCGCCGGTCGCGGCCGAGGCCCCGACCGAGCCCGAGCCGGCCTATGTCGAGCCGGAACCGGCGGTCGCCGCCTATGAGGTCGAGCAGAGCGTCGCCGAGATCGCGCCCGCCCAGCAGGCCGACCTGTCGTTCGACATTCCCGAACTGGTCGCCGCCGACTCCGCGTCGGAGCCGGAAGTGCGCAGAATCGTCGACCCGATGGTGGACGAGGAAGCGCCGCTGTTCACTGACACCCACTACGCCGACGACCGCAAGCAGAAGGGCGGGTTCCTCAGCCTGTTCAGCGGCCGCCAGCGCCCGGCCCAGTCCGCGCCGGCGTTCCATCCCGCGCCGCAGGGGCGCACCGTCACCCCCAGCCGGGGAGGTGCGCAGCCCGCGCAGCAGGTGGTCGAGGAACCGGACTTCGACGACGCCGAGGATCTGGAAATCCCCTCCTTCCTTCGTCGACTGGCGAACTAGTTTTCCGCTAATAGTACAGCGGCTTACCGCCCCTTCCTCGCTCCAGCGGGGGAGGGGCTTTCTCTTTCGCCAGGGCATCGAGAGTCCGGGAAACAAAGCGAAACAGAGCTTCATTTGCCGCAATGCAGCATGAAGCCTAAGTCGAGCGTGGGGCGTTTCCCGGCCAGACGGCCGCAGTGCAGGACGAGCGCGTGTCGCAACAAGCGTATCAGAAGACCCTTGCCGCCCCGACGATCTTCGCGGGTATAGGCGTCCATACCGGCGAACACGTGCGCGTGTCGCTGCGCCCGGCGGCGGCCAACGCGGGGATCGTTTTCGTCCGCACCGACCTTGCCGGCGACAACCGCCTGCCGGCGCGCGGCGACCTGGTGGTGCAGACGCGCCTGGGCACCGTGCTGGGCAACGCCGCGGGCGCCACCGTCTCCACCGTCGAACACCTGATGGCCGCTTTCGCCGCGCTGGGCGTCGACAACGCCGTGGTCGAGCTCGACGGGCCGGAAATGCCGATCATGGACGGCTCGGCCCAGCCGTTCATCGAACTGATTGACCGTGTGGGTCTGCGCGACCAGGACGCCCCGCGCCGCTACATCGAGATCCTCGAGCCGATCGCGGTGATCGAGGACGACAAGGCCGCCATGCTGCTGCCCGCCGCGGGCGGCGGCTTCGAGCTTTCCTTCGAGATCGAGTTCGATTCGAGCGCTATCGGCCGTCAGAAGGTCGATCTTGCGATCACCGAACAGTCCTTCCGCGACGAACTGGCCGACTGCCGCACCGTCGGCTTCGCCCATGAGGTGGAGGCTTTGCGCGCCGCCGGCCTGGCCCGCGGCGGTTCGATGGACAATTGCATCGTCATCGAAGGCGAACGGGTGCTGAACCCCGAGGGTCTGCGCCGCCCTGACGAGTTCGTGCGCCATAAGGCGCTGGACGCGGTGGGCGACCTCTATCTGCTCGGCGCGCCGCTGATCGGCCGCTTCGAGGGCGTGAAGGCCGGCCACGGCCTCAATAACGCCGTCGTTCGCGCCTTGATGGGGCGGCCCACTGCGTGGCGCTGGCACCCGCCGGCCGCCGACCTGGCCGAGGCGGTCTGACACGTTTGGCGCGCGCGGGCGCGTCGTGTAGAGATCACCGACTCTCGGGCGCGGGGCGCACGGATTTCGTTAGGGTGAGCTCGGCCTTGCATCGGAAAACTTACACCAGGGTGGTGCTGGTCGCCGGCGTCGCGGCGCTGGCCCTGGCGGGCTGCGCGGGCAAGAAGAAGCCGCGCCTGCAATACGAAGAGCGGCCGGTGGAGCTGCTCTACAACACGGGCGCCGACCGCCTGGATCGCCGGCAATGGGACAACGCCGTCGCCTATTTCGAGGAGGTGGAGCGCCAGCACCCCTATTCGGAATGGTCGCGCCGGGCGATTCTGATGACCGCCTTTGCGCACTACCAGTCGAATGACTACGCCGAGGCGATCGCCGGGGCGGACCGGTTCATCCAGCTCTATCCGGGCAATGAGTCCACGCCCTACGCCTTCTATCTGAAGGCCATCTGCTACTTCGAGCAGATCGTCGACGTCGGCCGCGACCAGGCCGCCACCGGCCAGGCCCTGGCGGCCCTGCGCGATGTGGTGCAGCGCTATCCGAACAGCGAATACGCCCAGGACGCGCGGCTGAAGATCGACATGGTCAACGACCAGCTGGCCGGCAAGGAGATGACCGTCGGTCGCTACTACCTGCGAAACAACCAGCCGCTGGCCGCCGTCGGCCGGTTCCGCACGGTGATCGACCGCTACCAGACCACCAGCCACACGCCCGAGGCGCTCTACCGGCTGGTGGAAGCCTATCTGACCCTCGGCCTGACCGGCGAGGCGACCCGCAACGGCGCGGTGCTGGGCTACAACTATCCGGGCGATATCTGGTATCGCGACGCCTACAAGCTCTTGACCAACAAGGGCCTGCAGCCGGCGGTCCAGCCGACCGCCACCGGCCAGCGGCGCGGGGTGCTGCACCGCCTGGGCCTGCGGCGCGACAAGGCCGCCACACTCAAGCCGCCGGCCGAGGCGCCCGCGGCGCCGGACGCGGCGACCTCGACTTCGGAAGCGGCGCCGGCGGAAGCGCCCTCCAGCCCGCAATAGGTCGATGCGTGGGGGCTTTTCGAGCCCGCTGATTTTGACGATGGTCGCACCATGCTGATCGGGCTGTGGATCCGCGATGTGGTGCTGATCGAGGCGCTGGACCTGGCGGTCGAGCCGGGGCTGACGGCGCTTACCGGCGAGACCGGGGCGGGCAAGTCGATCATCCTGGACAGCCTGGGCCTGGCCACCGGCGCGCGCGCCGACGCGGGCCTTGTGAGGCGTGGCGCGGCTCAGGCGGCGGTGACCGCGGTCTTTGCGCCGGCCCCCGGCCACGCGGTCTGGGAGGTGCTCGATGACAAGGGCCTCTCCTTCGCCCGCGACGAGGACCTGACGCTTCGCCGCACCCTTGGCGCCGACGGCAGGAGCCGCGCCTTCGTCAACGACCAGCCGACCAGCGCCGGCGTGCTGCGCGAGATCGCCGGCCACCTGGTCGAGGTGCATGGCCAGCACGAGACGGTCGGCCTGCTCGATGCGCGCACGCACAGGGGCCTGTTGGACACCTTCGGCGACCTCGGCGCGGAGCTGGCGGCGGTCGCCTCCGCCTGGGCCGCCTGGCGCGCCGCCGAGACGCGGCGGGCCGAACTCGCCGAGGAGGTCGGCCGCGCCGCCGCCGAAGCCGAGGAACTGACGGATCGGCTCGCCGAGCTCGACCGGCTGGCCGCCCGGCAGGGCGAGGAGACGCAGCTGGCCGACGAGCGCGCGCTGCTGGGGGCCGCCGAACGCACCCTGGCCGACATCGCCGCCGCCCGCGAGGCGCTGGGGGGCGACACGGTGGTCAATCGACTGGCCAAGGCCGCCCGCGCCCTGGAGCACGCCCTGGACCGCGCCATCAAGGCCGGGGCGACCGAGGAGACCCCGGCCGTCCAGCGCATCATGGCCGCCGCCGCCGCCGTCGAGCGCGCGCTGGTGGAGTGCCACGACATCGAGCCGGCCATCGATGCGGCCGCCCGGGCTTTCGACTTCGACTCCGGCCAGTTGGAGAAGACCGAGGAGCGCCTGTTCGAGCTGCGCGCCGCCGCCCGGCGGCTGAACGTGCTGGTCGACGACCTGCCGGCGGTGCGGGTCGCCACCGCCGAGCGGCTGGCGGTGATCGAGGATGGCGAGGCGGCGATGCGCCAGGCCACGGCGGCGGCCGAGGCGGCGCGAGCCGACTATGACGCCAGGGCCGCCACGCTGAGCGCCCGCCGGGCGGCGGCGGCCACCCGGCTG
>JADZBR010000038.1 GCA_020852035.1 Caulobacteraceae bacterium | reverse complement strand
TGAAGATCATGGAAGGCACCGTCGCCTCCGTGCCGCCGCAGGGCGGGCGCAAGCATCCGCAGCAGGAATTCCTCCAGGTCGACACCACCAACATCCTGTTCATCTGCGGCGGCGCCTTCGCCGGGCTCGACAAGGTGATCTCGGCCCGCGGCCAGGGCACCTCGATCGGCTTCGGCGCCAAGGTGGCCGACCCGGACGAGCGCCGGGTGGGCGAGATCCTCTCCAAGGTGGAGCCGGACGACCTGATGCGCTTCGGCCTGATCCCGGAGTTCATCGGCCGCCTGCCGGTGCTGGCGACGCTGGAGGACCTGGACGACGCGGCCCTGGTGAAGATCCTCACCGAGCCGAAAAACGCCTTCGTGAAGCAGTACCAGCGCCTGTTCGACATGGAGAACATCGGCCTGACCTTCACCGACGATGCGCTGAACGCCGTCGCCCGCAAGGCCATCGCCCGCAAGACCGGCGCGCGGGGCCTGCGCTCGATCCTCGAAGGCATCCTGCTCGACACCATGTACGAGCTGCCGACCTACGACGGGGTCGAGGAAGTGGTGGTCAACGCCGAGGTCGTGGAAGGCCGCGCCCAGCCGCTGTTGATCTACGCCGAGCGGCGCGAAGGGAAGGGCGGGGCGGCCTAAGGCCGTTAAATCGCCGCCGACGGCAAGGACGGGTCGCTGTACATCCGCGACCCGGAAGGCGACACCGTCGAGCCAAAGGCCGCCTAGTTCGGCGGGAACGCCTGCCGCTGGCCGTCGAGCTTGTGGACGACGCCGCGGCGCATCACGAACTGGACGTTCTCCAACTCGGCCACTTTTTCCAGCGGGCTCGACGCCACGGCGATGATGTCCGCATCCTTGCCGGGTTCGATGGAGCCCAGGGTGGCCTCGCGGCCAAGCAGGATCGCCGCGTCCAGCGTGGCGGCGCGGATGGCGGCGGCGGGGGTCATGCCGCCACCCACCATGTAAGTGAACTCCTTGGCGTTCTTGCCGTGATCGGAGACGCCGGTGTCGGTGCCGAAGGCGATCGGCACGCCGGCGCGGATAGCCGCGCCGATGTTCTTGCCATGCAGGAGCACCGTCTCCTCCGCCTTGGCCAGGCTGTTGGGGTTCAGGGCGCCGGCGCGTCCCTGCGCCACCGCCGCCACCGGCGCGACGTAGGTCGGCACCAGCCAGGTCCCCCGTTGCTTGAAGAGGGCGTTGGTCTCCGCGTCGGTATAGGTGCCGTGCTCGATGGAATCGACGCCGGCGAGGATGGCGGCCTTGATGCCGTCCTGGCCGTGGGCGTGGGCGGCGACCTTGCGGCCGAACATGTGGGCGGTGTCGACGATGGCCTTCATCTCGTCGGGGTACATCTGGGCGCCCAGGCCCCCGGCGACGTTGGAGAGCACTCCGCCGGTGGCGGTGAACTTGATGACGTCCGCGCCCTGGCTGATCTGCTCGCGCACGGCTCTACGGCAATCGTCGGCGCCGTTGCAGAGGTTGCTGGCGCGGCTGCGGGAAAGCTCGGCGATGTCGCGGTTCTGGTTGTTGGAGCCGTCGCCGTGCCCGCCGGTGATGGAGATGCCGCGGCCGGCGACCACCAGCGTCGGGCCTTCCAGCAGCCCGGCGTTGATCCCGTCGCGAAGCGCGGTGACGGCATGCACGTCGGAGCCCAGGTCGCGGAGGGTGGTGAAACCGGCGGCCAGGGTGCGGCGGGCGTTGTCGACGCCGAGCACGAAGTTGTCCTCGGCGTCGCGTGTGTTGGCCAGCATGCGCGAGCGGAACTTGTCGTCGTCCGAGAAGATATGGACGTGCATGTCGATCAGGCCGGGCAGCACGAACTGGCGCGAAAGGTCGACCAGTTTGGCGCCCGCCTCGGGGGGCAGGTGGCCGTCGCGCACGGCTTCGATCTTCCCGTCGCGCACGATCACCGTCGAGGCGCCGCGCGGCGCCTGGCCCGGCCGGTCGAGCAGGGCGCCGGCGTGGATGTAGGTGGCGGGCGGGGCGGACGTCTGGGCTTTGGCGGCGCCGGTGAGCGCCATGGCGCAGGCGATGGTGATCAGCAGCGTTTTCATCAGGCCCCTCCGGAAAGTGTCGCTTAGACCTTCCCCCAGGATGGGGGAAGTGGCCCGACGGCGAAGCCGAGGGTCGATGGGGGAGGGGCGAGGGCTGCAAATCACTTCCCCCATCGACCTTCGTCGCCTGCGGCGCCTCTGGCCACTTCCCCCATCCTGGGGGAAGGATTTGCGCGCCTGGCTTCCGACCTGAACGAAATCTTCCAGCCTTGCGATGAGCCGGGAGTCGTCCCTTGCAGCTTCACCGCGCCAGCGCGGCCCTTCGCCACTGTGGCCCGGCGTCGCTTGATGCAGCGCACAAGCGTCCACATATTTGTCATCGAGAGCCGCCGTAGCCCGGCGGACGGATCGTCCGACTCAGGCGCATCGTCTGGGTGACCGCGGTCCGCAGATTGAGGGCCGTGCCTGATGGGGCGGCCAGGAGTTCATCGTCTATGTCTGAGTTGAAAGTGCTCCCCGTCCTGCCGCTGCGGGACATCGTGGTCTTCCCCCACATGCACGTGCCGCTGTTCGTCGGGCGTGAAAAATCGGTGCGCGCGCTGGAAGAGGTGATGCGCACGCCGGGGAAGGACATCCTCCTCGCCACCCAGAAGAATTCCGCCGACGACGATCCGGCGACGGACGATATCTACGATATCGGCGTCGTCGCCACCGTCCTGCAGCTCCTGAAGCTGCCCGACGGCACCGTGAAGGTGCTGGTCGAGGGCAAGGCGCGCGCGGGCGTCTCGCGCTTCACCGAGCGGTCGGAATACTACGAGGCGGAGATCGCCTACATCTCCGAGGACGGCGCGACCTCCCAGGAGGCCGAGGCGCTGTCGCGCGCCGTGGTCGAGCAGTTCGAGAACTACGCCAAGCTGAACACGAAGGTGCCGCCGGAGGTGTTGGCCGCGCTGCAGCGCGTCGACAATCCCGGTAAGCTCGCCGACACCATCGCCAACCACCTGTCGGTGAAGATCACCGACAAGCAGGGCCTGCTCGAGCAGTTCAACGTCGCCAAGCGGCTGGAGAAGGTGTTCGCCCTGATGGAGGGCGAGATTTCCGTCCTGCAGGTCGAGAAGAAGATCCGCAGCCGCGTGAAGCGGCAGATGGAGAAGACCCAGCGCGAATACTATCTGAACGAGCAGATGAAGGCGATCCAGCGTGAGCTGGGCGACCAGGACGATCAGCGCGATGAGCTGATGGAGCTCGAAAAGCGCATCAAGAAGACCCGCCTCTCCAAGGAAGCGCGGACCAAGGCCGACGCGGAGCTGAAGAAGCTGCGCAACATGAGCCCGATGTCGGCCGAGAGCACGGTGGTGCGCAACTATCTCGACTGGCTGCTGTCGATCCCGTGGGGCAAGTCCAAGCAGAAGGTCATCGACCTGAACAAGGCCGAGGAAATCCTCGAGCGCGACCACTTCGGCCTGGAGAAGGTCAAGGAACGCATCCTCGAGTACCTGGCCGTGCAGCAGCGCGTCGGCTCGCTTAAGGGACCGATCCTCTGCCTCGTCGGCCCGCCCGGCGTCGGCAAGACCTCGC
>JADZBR010000037.1 GCA_020852035.1 Caulobacteraceae bacterium | reverse complement strand
CGCCGCCAATGCGGTGATCGTCGTCGCGATCCGCAGCTATGCCGACGGCTTCATCTTCAACACCTCGATCCCGCCGGCCCTCGCCGCCGGGGCAGTGGCCTCGATCCGCTGGCTGAAGGACCACAACGAGGTCCGCATCGCCCACCAGGAGCGCGCCGAGACCCTGAAGACCATGCTGCGCGAGGCGGGCCTGCCGGTGATGCCCTCGGTCAGCCACATCGTGCCGGTGCTGGTGGGCGACCCCGTGCACTGCAAGCTGGTGTCGGACATGCTGCTCAGCGACTTCGGCATCTATGTGCAGCCGATCAACTTCCCGACCGTGCCGCGCGGCACCGAGCGGCTGCGCTTCACGCCCTCGCCGGCGCACGACGACGACATGATGCGTCACCTGGCCCGCTCGCTGGAACAGCTCTGGGCCCACTGCAACATCGCCCGCGTGGGCGGAATGGCGGCCTGAACCTTCGAGCTATCTGCGCCTGATGCCCCGACCCAGCCCCGACGCCTTGGCCACGGCCGAGCGCCGCGCGGCGTAATTGGGCGCCACCATCGGATAGTCGGCCGGCAGGCCCCATCGGCGACGATAGTCCTCCGGCGTCATGTTGAAGCGCGAGCGCAGGTAGCGCTTGAGCATCTGCAGCTTCGCGCCGTCCTCCAGGCAGACGATGTAGTCCGGATGCACCGAGCGCCCCACCGGCACGGCCGGCTTCGGCCGCTCGGCCGGCGCGGACGATCCCTCGCCGTCAAGCCCGCGCAGGGTTTGGTGGACGTTGCGGATCAAGCTCGGCAACTCGGCCGCCGGCAGGCTGTTGGCGGAGACGAAGGCGGCCACGATGTCGCCCGCCAGCCTCAGATGATCGTCGGCCCGATTGCGATCGGCGGTCTCATCCATACGCATCCCCCGACTGGAACTGTGTCGGGCCGGCGCCTGGCCGCCCCGCCTGTCGTGAACCCGACCGACGCAAATCGGTTCCCCGCCGTTGGTTTGACCGGCGTCCGGCGTTAAGAACGGCCGCCTCCCGCCCCTGGAGATTCTGAGTGACCGTGCAAGCCCCCATCCGCGACGCCGCCGCGCCCGGCTTCTTTTCCGCCACCCTGGCCCAGAGCGATCCGGGCCTGGCCGACATCGTCGCCGCCGAAAAGAAGCGCCAGCAGGACCAGATCGAGCTGATCGCCTCGGAGAACATCGTCTCGAAAGCGGTGTTGGAAGCCCAGGGCTCGGTGCTGACCAACAAGTACGCCGAGGGCTATCCGGGGAAGCGCTACTACGGCGGCTGCGAGGTGGTGGACGAGGTCGAGACCCTGGCCATCGATCGCGCCAGGCAGTTGTTCGGCTGCGAGTTCGCCAACGTCCAGCCCCACTCCGGCAGCCAGGCGAACCAGGCCGTCTTCATGGCGCTGATGAAGCCGGGCGAGACCTTCATGGGGATGGACCTGGCGGCCGGCGGGCACCTGACCCACGGCAGCCCGGTGAACCAGTCCGGCAAGTGGTTCAATCCCGCGCCCTACGGCGTGCGCCAGCAGGACCAGCACATCGACTACGACGCCCTGGAGGAGATCGCCCAGCGCGAGCAGCCCAAGGTGATCATCGGCGGCGGCACTGCCTACAGCCGCTTCTTCGACTTCGAGCGGATGCGCAAGATCGCCGACGGCGTGAAGGCCAAGCTCTGGGTCGACATGGCCCACTTCGCCGGCCTCGTGGCCGCCGGCGTCCACCCCAGCCCGTTCCCGCACGCCGACGTGGTGACCACCACCACCCACAAGACCCTGCGCGGCCCGCGCGGCGGCATGATCCTGACCAACGACGCCAAGCTGGCCAAGAAGCTCAACACCGCCGTCTTCCCCGGCCTGCAGGGCGGCCCGCTGATGCACGTGATCGCCGGCAAGGCCGCCGCCTTCGGCGAGGCGCTGCGGCCGGAGTTCAAGGATTACGGCCGCCGGGTCGTGGAGAACGCCAAGGCGCTCGCCGAGTCGCTGCAGGCCAGCGGCCTCAACATCGTCTCCGGCGGCACCGACAATCACCTGATGCTGGTGGACCTGCGGCCCAAGAACGTCACCGGCGACCTGGCCGAGGTGATCCTGGAGCGCGCCCACATCACCACCAACAAAAACGCCATCCCCTTCGACCCGCAGCCGCCGAAGGTGACCTCCGGCCTGCGCCTCGGCACGCCGGCCGGCACCACCCGCGGGTTCGGGACCGAGGAGTTCCGCCGCGTCGGCCAACTCATCGCCAAGGTCTTCGACCATCCGAACGATCCGACCGTCGAGGCCGAGGTGCGCGAGGAAGTGTTGGCTCTGACCAAGCGTTTCCCTATCTACAACGCCTAGCGCTCGATAGCCGCGGAGGGGCTAGATCATGCGTTGCCCGTTCTGCGGCCATGCCGACAGCCAGGTGAAGGACAGCCGTCCGACCGAGGACGGCGCCGTGATCCGTCGCCGGCGCCTCTGCCCCGAGTGCGGCGGCCGCTTCACCACCAACGAGCGGGTGCAGTTGCGCGAGCTGATGGTGGTCAAGCGCTCCGGTCGCCGCTCGCCCTTCGACCGCGACAAGCTGATGCGCTCGATCAACATGGCGCTTCGCAAGCGGCCGGTGGAGCCGGAGCGGGTCGAACGCATGGTCTCGGGCATCGTCCGCCGCCTGGAGAGCATGGGCGAGACCGACATCCCCTCGCAGGTGATCGGCGAGATGACGATGGAGGCGCTGAAGGGCCTCGACGAGGTCGGCTACGTCCGCTTCGCCTCGGTCTATCGCGACTTCCGCGAAACCGGCGACTTCGCCCAGTTCCTGGCGGAGGAAGGGCTGAGCGATGAGGAATAACCTCCCTTCCCCCTGGAGGGGGGAAGGGCTGGGGATGGGGGTGGCGCCATCTCCGCGACAAAGGCGTGCGGGAGGAAGCTCGGGCGCGCAATCTCGTAGGCAACGCGGGTGGAAACGTCTCCACCCCCATCCCCGACCCTTCCTCCTTCCAGGGGGAAGGGAGAGGTGATCACCCTCAAGCTCGCCACCTCGCTCGACGGCCGCATCGCCACCGCGAGCGGGGAGAGCCGCTGGATCACCGGCCCGAAGGCCCGCGAGATCGTCCACCGCCTGCGCGCCGAGCATCACGCCGTGGTGGTCGGCATCGCGACGGCTCTAGCCGACGACCCCGAACTCACCGTCCGCACCTCGGGATATGACGGACCCCAGCCGACTCGCGTGGTGCTGGACAGCCGTCAACGGCTGACGCCTGCTTGCAAGCTGGTCGCGACCGCGCGTGAGATTCCCACCTACGTCGTCACAGTAACCGCACCCGAACCGCACTTGGTCGACGCCGGCGTCCGCGTCCTCCAGGTCGAAGCGATCAGCGATGATCGCGCCGACCTCAAAGCCGTCGTCGCCCGCCTCGCCGCCGAGGGCCTGGCCGACCTCTTCGTCGAAGGTGGCGGTCAGGTGGCGGCCAGTTTCCTGCGCCGCGGCCTCGTCGACCGCCTGGAATGGTTCCGCGCCCCCATCGTGATCGGCGGGGAAGGCCGCCCCGCCATCGGCGCGCTCGCCTTGCAGGCTCTTGCCAAGGCCCCCGGTTTTAGGCGGATAGAGACAAACGACGTCGGCGACGACGTCTGGGAGCGCTACACGAGGGTCTGATGTTCACAGGCATCGTCACAAACACCGGAACGGTCCGCGCGATCCGCGACACCAACCGGGACCGTCGGTTCGAGATCGAAACCGACATGGATATCGCCACCGTCGAATTGGGCGCGTCGATCAGCCACTGCGGCTGCTGCCTGACGGTGGTCGACAAGGGGCCCGGCTGGTTCGCCACCGAGGTCTCCCGCGAGACCCTCTCCAAGACCACCCTGGCCTACTGGCACCCCGGCCGGGTGGTGAACCTGGAGCGCGCCGCCAAGGTCGGCGACGAACTCGGCGGCCATATCGTCTCGGGGCATGTGGACGGCGTCGGCTCAGTGGTCTCGATCACGCCGGTCGGCGGCTCGCACGAAATCCGCATCGAGGCCCGCGCCCCGCTGCATCGCTATATCGCGCCGAAGGGCTCGATCGCCGTCGAGGGCGTCTCGCTGACGGTGAACGAGGTGGAGGGCGAGATTTTCAGCGTCAACGTCATCCCGCACACCTGGGACGTGACCACCCTCAGCCGGCTGGAGCCGCTGTCGCGCGTGAACCTCGAGATCGACATGCTGGCGAGATATCTCGCGCGCTGGCGGGAAACGGCCTAAAGCCGCGCCATGCTGGAAGACAAGGTTCGCATCCTCATCGTCGAGAGCCGCTTCTACGACGACATCGCCGACGACCTCCTGAAGGGCGCGACCGATGTGATCACGGCGCACGATGCGGAATATGACGTCATCACCGTGCCCGGCGCCCTGGAGGCGCCCGCCGCCATCGCCATCGCCGAGGAGGCGGGCCATCGCCCGGCCGGCGTGCGCTACGACGGCTATGTGGCGCTGGGCTGCGTGATCCGCGGCGAGACCTACCACTTCGAGATCGTCTCGAACGAGAGCGCCCGGGGGATCATGGACCTCTCCATCGGCAAGCGCCTGGCCATTGGCAACGGCATCCTGACCGTCGAGGACGAGGAACAGGCCCGCGCCCGCTCGCGCCCCAGCGAGGCCGACAAGGGCGGCGGCGCGGCCCGCGCCTGCCTGGAGATGATCGCCCTCAAGCGCCGCCTGCTCGGCCAGGCGCGATGAGCGAACTCAAGCCCCAGGCGCGCTCGGTCGCCCGGCTGGCGGCCGTGCAGGCCCTCTACCAGATGGAGGTCGGCCAGAGCGGGGTGGAGGCGGTGATCCGCGAATTCACCGAGCACCGCTTCGACCGCGACATCGAGGGTCACACCCTGGCCGAGGCCGACGAAGGCTTCTTCGCCGAACTGCTGCGCGGCGTGGTGCAGGGGCAGGCGGAGATCGACAAGGCCATCGTCAAACGCCTGGCCGAGGGCTGGAAGCTGGAGCGCCTGGATTCCACCGCCCGGGCCATCCTGCGCGCCGGGACCTGGGAGCTGACCGAGCGCGCCGACGTGCCGCTGGAGGTGGTGATCGACGAATATGTCGAGCTCGCCAAGTCCTTCTTCGAAGGCGCCGAGCCGGGCTTCATCAACGGCGCCCTCGACCGCATCGCCCGCGATGTCCGCCCCGGATGAATTCGAGCAGATCGCGAGGCTGTTCCGCCCGCTGACGCGGGGGGCGCCTGAGGCGCTGGACCTCAAGGACGATGCCGCCGTGCTGCCGCAGCGGCCGGGCTACGATCTCGTGGTGACCAAGGACGCCATCGTCGAAGGCGTCCACTTCCTGCCCGACGATCCGCCGGAGCTGGTGGCCCGGAAGCTCCTGCGCGTGAACCTCTCCGACCTCGCCGCCAAGGGCGCCGAACCCTTCGGCTATTTCCTGGCGGTCGGCTGGCCGAAAACCTTCGACGCCGCCGCGCGGACGGCCTTCGCCGAGGGCCTGCGCGCGGACGGCGAACGTTTCGACATCTCCCTGCTGGGCGGCGACACGGTCTCCACGACCGGGCCGTGGTTCGCCAGCCTCACCGCGCTCGGCTGGGTCCCAACCGGGCGCATGGTCCGCCGCGGCGGCGCGCGGCCTGGCGACGTGGTGCTGGTCAGCGGCCAGATCGGCGAGGGCTGGCTCGGCCTCAAGGCGGCGAGGGGGGAGATCGCCGATCCGGACGGTGCGCTTGCCGCCCGCTACCGCACGCCCGAACCGCGCCTCGCCCTGCGCGAGGCGCTCATCGCCCACGCCACCGCCGCCTGCGACGTCTCCGATGGACTAATCGCGGATGTGGGACACATCGCCGAGGCCAGCGGGGTCTCTGTCGGGATCGACCTTGAGCACGTGCCGATATCGCCCGCTGGCGAGGCTTGGCTAGCCAAGCAGCCGGACGAGCAGGCCGCGCGTATCGCGCTCGCCATCAGCGGCGACGACTACGAGATCGTCTGCACCTGCGCGCCGGGGGCAGAGGCAGGGTTCAAGGCCGTGGCGGCCGAACGGCGCGTGGTGCTGACGCCCATTGGCCGCGTACGCGAAGGCAAGGGGGTCTCGGCGACCTTTAACGGCCAGCCGGTCGATGTCGGCCGTGGAGGTTTTCAGCATCGCTAGGAATCCTTCTCCCCTTGCGGGAGAAGGTGTCGCCGTAGGTGACGGATGAGGGGTCTCTCAGACCTTTCAGCCCGCGCCCGGCGCCTCAGCTTTCACAGCGGATATGATCTTCGACCCCTCATCCGCCCCGCTTTGCGGGCCACCTTCTCCCGCAAGGGGAGAAGGAACAGGTGCGCGCCTGCGGACTCTCGTCAGGCGTCCGACCGCCGCGATAGATAGTTGGTAATAACTGAGTACCGATTCGCATGAGCCAGCACGTCCCGCCCCCCGAGGGCGACCGCATCATCGACGAACCCCTCGCCGAGGCCCTGTCGCGGCGCTATCTCGCCTATGCGCTTTCCACCATCACCGGCCGCGCCCTGCCGGACGTGCGGGACGGCCTGAAGCCCGTCCAGCGCCGCCTGCTCTACGCCATGAACAACATGCGGCTGAACCCCGAGGGATCGGCCCGCAAGTGCGCCAAGGTCGTCGGCGAGGTGATGGGCAACTATCACCCGCACGGCGACCAATCGATCTACGACGCGCTGGTGCGCCTCGCCCAGGCGTTCGCCCAGCGCTACCCGCTGGTCGACGGCCAGGGCAACTTCGGCAACATCGACGGCGATAACGCCGCGGCCATGCGCTACACCGAGTGCCGGCTGACCGAGGCGGCCGCCCTGCTGCTCGACGGCATCGACGAGGACGCGGTCGACTTCCGCGCCACCTACGACGGCGAGGACGAGGAGCCGGTGGTCCTGCCGGCCGGCTATCCGAACCTGCTGGCCGAGGGCGCCACGGGCATCGCCGT
>JADZBR010000036.1 GCA_020852035.1 Caulobacteraceae bacterium | reverse complement strand
GGCGCGAGCGCCGCGGCCAGTGGCTGCTGGAGCGGGAACTCTACATCACCTTGCGGGCCTGAACCGGCCCGCGAAGAGGGAATGGTGCCGCCAGGGTGACTCGAACACCCGACCTACGCATTACGAATGCGCCGCTCTACCGGCTGAGCTATGGCGGCCCGAAGGGTGGGCCTATTTAGCGGCGGCGCCCTCGGTTGCCAAGCGGCCCTCCGCCACAGGGCCGGCGGCGCCCAATCCATCTCCTCATGAAGCGCCCCGATGCGGACGTCCATCCGACAGATGGCCGTCTGCGCCGGTGGATCGCGCCCGACCGGGCGGGCGTCATTGACAAGCCCCCCTTTTATCCAGAAGAAGAATTCTTGTTCCTATAATATAACGACAACATCCTTTGGGGGTATCCGTGCGTGAGAGAGTGATGACGAGGCGGTGCGCGTATCTGGCTGCGACGGCGATGGCCGGAGGGTGGCTCATGGCCGGTCCGGCCCTCGCCCAGTCGGAGGAGGCGCAGCTGGAGGAGCTGGTGGTCACCGCCCAGAAGCGGGTGGAGAACGTCCAGGATGTGCCGCTGTCGATCACCGCGGTCAGCGGCCGGGACCTGGAAGCCGCGCGGATCGTCAATTTCCGCGAGTTGTCGGCCGTCGTGCCCAGCCTGCGGATGGAAGGCACCAACAACACCCGCAACACCACCGTCTCGCTGCGCGGGATCGGCAATTCCGGCAACAATCCGGGCATCGAATACAGCGTCGGGGTGTTCCTGGACGGCGTCTACCTGCCGGGGCTGAGCGTGCTGCAAGGCGACCTGGTGGACATCCAGGCGGTGGAGGTGCTGCGCGGGCCGCAGGGCACGCTCTACGGCCGCAACACCCCCGTGGGCGCCATCAACATCATCACCCGCGAACCGCAGGCCGAGCCGGAGGCGATGCTCAGCGTCGGCGTCGGCAACTACGACATGATCAACGCCAAGGGCTATGTCGGCGGCGCGCTTGGAGAGGATATCTCGGCCCGCGCCTCGTTCTGGACCCGCTCGCGCGCCGGCTTCGCCTTCAACCTGGCGACCCAGGAGCGCGTCAACGACATGGAGGGCAAGGGCGGCCGCCTGCGCCTGCTGTGGCGTCCGAGCGAGGACCTGAAGGTCAACCTCATCGGCTACTACTCGGATGTGCAGGCCCACGGCGGCGTGGCGGACGCCATCAACCCGACCGGCCCCGGCGGCGTCGCCTCGCCCGGCTACCTCGCGGCCACTTCGGCGCTGGGCTACACCTTCCAGAACTTCAAGACCGGCGACTTCGTGGTCCAGGCCGACGACGTCACCAACGACCGCGCCCAGTCCTACGGCCTGTCGCTGACCGGGCAGATGGAGCTGCCGGGCGGTCACAGCCTGACCTCGATCACCGCCTGGGACGTCAACATCGGCTCGGCCGACCCCTATTCGGCCGACGCCCTGCCGCAGAAGGTGGCCACCCTGGTCGAGCGCGGGGAGATCAATTCCTACAGCCAGGAACTGCGCCTCTCCTCGCCCACCGGCGGATTCTTCGAATACATCGCAGGCCTCTACCTCTATCGGCAGTCCTACGACTTCTGGTCGACCGTGACGGTCGGGCCGGACGCCAACCGGCTGCTTCCGCTGCCGGCGGCGGCGGGCGGCCCGCAGCGGTTCAATCCCGGCGACGCCATGCGTTCCCAGGCGGAGCTGGACACCAGGAGCACCGCGCTCTTCGGCACCGCGCGGTTCAACCTGACCGACCGCTGGCGCGCCTCGGCCGGCGCCCGCTACGTGTGGGAAGAGAAGGACGGGGTGATCAACCACACCAACTCGCCGGGGACCAACGCGGCCTTCCAGGCCCTGTTCGGCCCCAACCCGATCGGGGATGTCGAGCGCAGCGAGGAGAAGTTCACCTGGCTCCTCAGCACCCAGTATGACCTGAGCCCCGACATCATGGTCTTCGCCAGCATCTCCACCGGCTACAAGGCCGGCGGCTTCAACGCCCGTCGCCAGGCGCCCTCGGCGCCGGTGCAGTTCGAGCCGGAGTCCTCGATCGACTACCAGCTCGGGGTGAAATCCCAGCTCCTCGACCGCCGCCTGCGGGTCAACCTCACCCTGTTCAACATGGTGCTCAGCGACTTCCAGGAATCGATACTCAACCCGGTCACCAAGTCCGGCTTCCTGACCGGCAACGCCGGCGAGCGGCGGGTGCGCGGGGTGGAAGGCGACTTCGCCGCGATCGTCGGCGAGCACCTGCGGCTCTCGGGCGGGCTCACCTACCTGGACGCCGAGTTCACCGACTACACCATCGGCCCCTGCTACGCCGGCCGCACGCCGAACGGCAGCCTGCCCAACACCTGCTCGTTCAACGGCATGACCCCGGTCAGCTCGCCGAAATGGAAGGTCAATGTGGCGGCCGACTATTCACGCCAGCTCGCCGACGACCTGACCTTCAACGGCCGCCTGGAGGTGCAGCACACCAGCTCGATGCTGCTGGACGCCGCGCTCGATCCGCGCTCGCACCAGAAGGCGACCACCCTGTTGAACGGCAGTCTCGCCCTGACCACCGGCG
>JADZBR010000035.1 GCA_020852035.1 Caulobacteraceae bacterium | reverse complement strand
TCGAAGCCCCCCCAGGTGACGTTCGGCGCGGACTGCTCGACCAGGGTCTCGAAGCAGAGCGCGCCGGGGACATCGACGCCCTTCATGCCCGCCTCGTCGGTCATGACCACGACGTGCTTCACGCAGGGCATCTTGTCGCGATGCTCAAGGAGGACCGGCAGGAAGGTCAGGTCGGTGAAGATGACCTTATCTTCGGCGTGGTTGACGATGTAGCAGAGCTGGTCGGCGAACAGCCGCGGGTTCAGCGTGTGGCAGACCGCGCCGATGCCCATGACGCCATACCAGGCCTCGATGTGCCGGCCGGTGTTCCAGGCGAGCGTCGCCACCCTGTCGCCGGGCAGCACGCCGAGGTTCAGCAGCGCGTTGGAGAGCTTCTTGGCCCGCACGAAGATGTCGGCGTAGGTCGTGCGGACAATCGGCCCCTCGACCGAGCGGCTGACCACCTCGCGGGCGCCGTGCCAGCGTTGGGCGTGTTCCAGGATGCGATCGACCGTCAGCGGCCAGTCCTGCATCAAGCCCAGCATCGCGCGTCTCCTCACTCGGTTGGTTTACGAAGTCTTAACGACGGTAGAATCGCAGCGGGGGCAAGGCAAACCGCCTCTCCCGCAGGGCGAAGGGAGCACCGATGGACGCGCACGGCCCCTGGGCGCCCCTGAGCGTGGCCGAGATGCAGGCGGCGATGGCGGACTTTCCGCGGCCCTGGTGGATCGCCGGCGGATGGGCGGTCGACCTGGCGCTCGGCCGTCAGACGCGGGTTCACGGCGACACCGACATCGCCGTGCTGCGCCGCGACCAGCCGGCGCTGTTCGAGCACCTGCGCGGCTGGGACGTGCAGATCGCCGCCAACGGGACGTTCACGCCCTGGCGCGAAGGCGACTGGCTGGAGGGCGGGGCGCGGTTCCAGTTCTGGGTCCGGCGCGAGACCGCCTCGCCCTGGGCCTTTGAAATCCTGCTGGAGGAGACCGAGGGCGACGACTGGCTCTATCGCCGCAAGCCGGGCGTTCGCCTGCCGCTGGCGCGGTTCGGCGCGGTGGACGTGGCCGGGGCGCCGCACGTCTCGCTGCCGGTCGCCCTGCTCTACAAGTCGAAGGGCCACGACACCCCGCGCAACGCCGCCGACTTCGCGTCCGCCAAGGCCGCGCTTGACGCGCCCTCGCGGGTCTGGCTGACCAGCGCCCTCAAGGCGATCGAACCGGATCACCCGTGGATCGCAAGCCTTGCGGAGGACCGATGAGCGCGCTCCCCAACCTGCTCACCTCGCTTCGGCTGGTGCTGGCGATGTTCATGTTCGTGGCCCTGGCCGCGGCGGCCGGCGGCATTCCCTACGTCAGCGCCCGGCTGACCCCGGAGATGCAGTTCGGCCTGCAGCGCTGGGCCTTCTGGGCCTTCCTGGTCGCGGCGATCACCGACTTCTTCGACGGCTGGCTGGCGCGCAAGCTGAACGCCATCACGGTGTGGGGGGCGATCCTCGACCCGATCGCCGACAAGGTGCTGGTCTGCGGCGCGATCCTCGGCCTGATGAGCCTGGGGCCGCAGCCGATGGTCGCCCTGCCGGCGGGCTTGATCCTGTTCCGCGAGTTCGCCGTCAGCGCCCTGCGCGAGGTCGGGGCGGACAGGGGGATCAAGCTGCCGGTCACCCTGCTGGCCAAGTGGAAGACGACGCTGCAGTTGCTGGCGCTGGCCGCCGAACTGCTGGTCGCCTGCTGGGCGGCCTTCACCCTGCCAGCCGACCCGGCCCTGCTCGAGCCGGCCACCCACATCGCCCACGGCCTGCTCTGGCTGGCGGCGGCGGTGACGCTGATCACCGGGGCGCAGTACTGGGAAGCGGCGCACAAGGCGCTGAAGGGGTAGCGCCCTTCTCCCCTTGCGGGAGAAGGTGGCCGACGAAGCCGGTCGGATGAGGGGTCGAAGACCCTCGCCGCCTCGACGGCGGATCGGCTGCAACTGAAGTTGTTCGGTCTGAGAGACCCCTCATCCGGCGCTTCGCGCCACCTTCTCCCGCAAGGGGAGAAGGAACCCGTCAGCTCATCGGGTTGGGCGGCGGCGCCGGCTCCGGCAACGGGATGAACTCGCCGTCGTCGAGGTCGGGCAGCTTCATGCGGCCGGCGCGCCAGTCAGCCTTGGCCTGCTCGATGCGGTCCTTCGAGGAGGAGACGAAGTTCCACTCGATGAACCGCGGCCCCACCGGCTCGCCGCCCAGCAGCATCACGTGCGCGGGCGTGACGGCGGTGAACAGCACCGGCTGGCCCGGCTGGAACACCGCCATCCTGCCCGGGCCGAACACCTGGCCCTCGATCTCCACCTCGCCCTCGGCGATGTAGGCGGCGCGCTCGGGATATTCGGCCGGCAACTGGCCGCGCGCGCCGGGCTTCATGCGCCAGTGGACGTAGAACATCGGCGAATGGGTCTTCACCTTGGCCTTGGCGCCGAACGCCTCGCCGGCGATCAGCCGCGCCCAGAGGCCGTCCTCGGACTCATAGGTCGGCAGGTCGGCGGCGCCGTGGTTGGCGAAGCTCGGATCGGTCTCCTCCAGCTCCTGCGGCAGGGCGACCCAGGCCTGGATGCCGTGCATCTTGCCGCCGTGGGCGCGCAGGTCCTCGAACCGCTCGGAGTGGGTGATGCCGCGACCGGCGGTCATCCAGTTGACCTCGCCCGGCTCGATCTTCTGCTCGACGCCCAGGCTGTCGCGGTGGGTGATCGAGCCATTGAAGAGGTAGGTGACGGTGGAGAGCCCGATGTGCGGGTGCGGGCGCACGTCGACGCTGCGCGGAAAGCCCGCCTGGAACTCCACCGGCCCCATGTGGTCGAAGAAGGTGAAAGGCCCCACCATCCGATGCCTGGCGTAGGGCAGCACGCGGCCGACCTCGAAGCCGCCGAGGTCCTTGCGCCGCTGGTCTATAACGAGCTCGATCATGACCCTTCCTCCTTCTCCAGCTGCAGGATCGAGATCCGCGCCGGCCCGACGTCCGCCTTGCGGTCGCCATCGTCCTCGAAGGCGCTCCACTGGCTGCGGGAGATGAACACGAAAAGCCCCTCCCGGACTATGCCGGTGGTCGGCTCGTCGAGGTCCGGACCGCCCGAGGCCAGTTCCTCGACCTTGGTCACCCGCGTCCAGCCGGGGTCGAAGACAAGCCGCAGCACCTTGGCCGGCTTGCCGCCGTTGCGGATCGCCAGGATCGAGCGGCCGTGTCGCGTCAGGCCGTCCAGCCCGCGCAGGGCGCCGCCCGACACCGCGGTCAGGGCGCCGGAGGACAGGTCGATGCGGTGCAGCCCGGCGCCGTAGTTGGCGACGATCAGCGCCTCGCCGTCCGGCGTGAGCACCAGCCCCTGCGGCGATTTCAGCGGCGCGCCCGAGGCCAGCACCGTCAGCGCATCGTCGCCCGGCCGCAGGCGATAGACCGCCGCGCCCAGCGGGTTGGAGACATAGACCGTCCCGTCCGGCCCGACGGCGACGTCGCCGAGACGGGGCGCCGCGCCCGGATCCGGCGCCGGGTAGCGCGCCAGGACCTCGCGGCTGGCCAGGTCGATCTTCAGCAGCTCCGACACCCGCCGCTCGGCTTCGGTCACCCCGACCGCCTGCGCCGCGCCCGCCGACACCGCCCACAGCACCCCATGCTCCGGGTCCGCCGCCAGGCCGAAGACGCCCAGCGCCGCGTCGGCCGCCAGCCACCGCCGCGGAACGCCCGAGCGGTCCAGTTCGAAGATGCCGCGGCCATGCACCGCGCTGACCAGCAGGCCGCCCTGGATCGGCGCCAGGGCTTCGACCAGCAACGGCCCCTTCAGCTCGGCGGCGGTGATCAGCCGGTGGGCCGGCTGAGCCTGCGCATTCGCCGTCAACGCCATGCTGAGGGCGAAGGCCAAGCCTGGCAAGCGTCGCTTCGAGCCTTCTCCCCTTGCGGGAGAAGGTGGCCCGGCGGAGCCGGGTCGGATGAGGGGTCGAAGACCGCACCCGCGTCGAAAGCGGCGCGCCCCGCCCTCGGCGGATCGTTCCGGGAGACCCCTCATCCGGCGCTTCGCGCCACCTTCTCCCGCAAGGGGGGAAGGAAGCGCGCCCTAGCCGTGCGCCGAAACATAGGGGCTGACGAGGCCCAGCGGCGCGGCTGTCGAGTTCTTGACCGAGCGGACGACGATGCGGCTTTCAATATTGGACACCAACCCCAGCGACAGGATCCGATCGCGCAGGAATTGGTCGAAAGTGTGCATGTCGCGGGTCACGACCCTGAGTTCGTAGTCGGCCGCGCCGGTCACCGTGGCGCACTGCACCACCTCCGGCAGGCGGGTGATGGCGCCCTCGAACGACTCCAGGTTCTCCTTGCTCGGCAGGGCGAGCTTGACCGTGCAGTAGACCTCGAAGGAGAGCCCCAGCCGGTCGCGGTCGAGGATCGTGACGCGCCGCTGGATGACGCCGCTGTCTTCCAGGCGTTTAATCCGCCGCCAGCAAGGGCTGGAGGATAGGCCCACGCGCTCGGCGATCTCGGCGACCGAAAGGCCTGCGTCGTGTTGGATAAGGTCCAGAATCTTCGCATCGACCGCGTCGAGGGTCTCGGACACGTTTTAGTCTCCCCTGACCGCCCAGTGAGCGGTTCCTTGCACGATCTCCCGGCAAGCCGGGCATGTCTTTGGCAAGCAATTGCCTCGTTCTTATATGATCTTGCACGAGGAAACGCCGGACCGGAAGGAATAATATTGCCATGCGGCACGAGAATGTGACGCTCGACGACAAGTTTCTGCTCACAGACGGCCGTGCGTTCATCACCGGCGTGCAGGCGCTGATCCGCGTGCTGCTCGACCAGGCGCGACTGGACAAGGCCGCGGGCCTGTCCACCGCCGGTTTCGTCTCCGGTTACCGCGGCTCGCCCCTGGGCGGCCTCGACCAGCAGGCCCATCGCGCCGGCAAGCACCTGAAGGCGGCCAACGTGGTCTTCAAGGAGGGCCTCAACGAGGACCTCGCCGCCACCGCCGTCTGGGGCAGCCAGCAGGCCAACCTCTTCAAGGGCCCGAAGTACGACGGCGTCTTCGGCATGTGGTACGGCAAGGCGCCGGGCGTGGACCGCACGGGCGACGTCTTCAAGCACGCCAACTTCGCCGGGACCTGGCCCAAGGGCGGCGTGCTCGCCGTGGCCGGCGACGACCACATGTGCAAGTCCTCCACCCTGCCCTCGCAGTCCGAATACGCGATGGCGGACTTCGAGATGCCGGTGCTCTCGCCCGCCGACGTGCAGGAGGTGCTGGACTACGGCCTCTTGGGCTATGCGATGTCGCGCTTCTCGGGCCTCTGGGTCGGGCTGATCGCGCTCGCCGACACGATGGATAGCGGCGTCACCATCGACGTCTCGCTGGACCGCCACAAGCATGTTCTGCCCGCGAACTTCACCATGCCGCCCGGCGGCCTCGGCATCCGTCCGAAGGACCAGCCGATGGACAAGGAGCGGCGGCTTCGCCTGCACAAGCTTCCCGCCGCCCTCGCCTTCGCCCGGGCCAACCGCATCGACAAGGTGGTGCTGAACGCCGCCCGCCCGCGCCTCGGCATCATCTGCCAGGGCCAGGCTTACAAGGACGTGATCGAGGCGTTCGCGGCGATGGGCCTCACCCTGCAGGAGGCCGCCGACCTCGGCGTCGCGATCTACAAGGTCGGCATGCCCTGGCCGCTGGAGCCGCAGGGCGTCAAAGCCTTCGCCGCCGGCCTCGAAACCCTGATGGTGATCGAGCACAAGCGCCCGCTGATCGAGACCCAGCTGCGCGCCGCGCTTTACGACCTGCCGGCCCACGCGCGCCCCAAGATCATCGGCAAGACCGACGAGCGCGGCCATCCGCTGCTCTCGGAGATCGGCTCGCTGTCGGTGGCCGAGGTGGCGCTGGCCATCTCCGACCGCCTGCCGCCCGGCGGGCACATGGACGGGGTCTACGACTACCTGAGCCGCGTCTCGGCCGCCGGCATGGCCGCGGTCACCCTGGCGCACGAGCAGCAGAGGAAGCCCTTCTTCTGTTCCGGCTGCCCGCACAACACCTCGACGCGACTTCCCGAGGGGTCGAAGGCGCTCGCCGGCATCGGCTGCCACTACATGGCCGGCTTCACCGACCCCAACACCGACCTCAACACCCACATGGGCGGCGAGGGCCTGACCTGGGCCGGCATCCAGCCCTTCACCTCTGAGCCGCACGTCTTCCAGAACCTGGGCGACGGCACCTACAACCACTCCGGCTCCCTCGCCATCCGCGCCGCCGTCGCGATGGGCGAGAACATCACCTACACGCTGCTGTTCAACGACGCCGTCGCCATGACCGGCGGCCAGCCCGCCGAGAGCGGCTTCACCCCCGCCCAGATCACCCGCCAGCTGGCCGCCGAGGGCGTGGCCAAGGTGGTGGTGGTCGCCGACGATCCCGACCGCTACCTGGGCGTCACCGACCTTGCGCCGGGCGTCGAGGTGAAACCGCGCGATCAGCTGATGAAGGTGCAGGAAGACCTGCGCGCCACGCCGGGCGTCACGGTCCTGCTCTACGATCAGGTCTGCGCCACCGAGAAGCGCCGCCGGCGCAAGCGCGGCACGATGGAGGCGGCGCCGAAGCGCGTGTTCATCAACCCGCTGGTCTGCGAAGGCTGCGGCGACTGCTCGAAGAAGTCGAACTGCGTCTCCGTCGAGCCGCTGAATACCGAGTTCGGCCGCAAGCGCCAGATCAACCAGTCGACCTGCAACCAGGACTATTCCTGCCTCGACGGCTTCTGCCCCTCGTTCATCACCATCGAGGGCGGCTCCAACCCGCACAAGGCCGCGATGCCGAGCCTCACGGCCGACAGCACGCCCCTGCCCCGCTTCGAGACCGTGGCGGGCGTGCGCAACATCGTCTTCACCGGCATCGGCGGCACCGGGGTGACCACCGTCGCCTCGATCCTGGCGATGGCCGCCCACGTGGACGGCCGCGCCGCCTCGGTGGTCGACATGACGGGCCTCGCGCAGAAGGGCGGCTCGGTGTTCAGCCACGTGCGGATCGGCGAGCGGGAGGATAGCGTCGTCGGCGGCCGCGTGCCCGCCGCCAGCGCCCATGTGCTGATCGCCTGCGACCTGCTGGTCGCCGCCAGCGCCGACGCGCTCGCCCTCTACGCCAAGGACCGCACGACAGCCTGCGGCAACGGCGACTTCTCGCCCACCGCCGATTTCGTGACCGACCGCGACGTGCGCTTCGACACCGCCTCCATGGCCCGCAAGGTCGCCGCCGCCACCAAGAACTACGACGCCTGTCCGGCCCAGGCCCTGGCGCTGGAGAAGCTCGGCGACGAGATCTACGCCAACATGATCATGCTCGGCTTCGCCTGGCAGAAGGGCGTGGTGCCGGTCTCCAGCCGCGCCATGTACCGCGCCATCAAGCTGAACGGCGTTTCGGCCGAGGAGAACCTGCAGGCCTTCGAGATCGGCCGCATGGTCGCCCACGATCCGGCCTTGCGCGGCAAGGCGCAGGACGACGTGGCCACCCCCGAGACCATGCCCCTCGACGCCCTGATCGCTCACAGGGCCAGAGAGCTGACGGCCTACCAGGACGAGGGCTACGCCAAGCGCTACCTCGCCCGCATCGAAAAGGTCGCGGCGACCGAAGCCGCGGCCGGCGGCGGCGAGGCGCTGACCCGCGCGGCGGCGATCAACCTCTACAAACTGATGGCCTACAAGGACGAGTACGAGGTCGCGCGCCTGCACTCCGACCCTCGTGCGAAGCAGGCTCGCAACGACGCCTTCGTCGGCGGCAAGTCGAAGGTCTGGCTGGCCCCGCCGCTGCTGGCGCGCAAGGGCCCCAACGGCGAGCCGAAGAAGATCGCCTTCGACGCCTGGATGCTCGACCTCGCCTTCCCGGCGTTGGCCAGGCTGAAGGGCCTGCGCGGCGGCGCGCTGGACATCTTCGGCTACACCGCCGAGCGGAAGATGGAGCGCGGCCTGATCGCCGACTACGAGGCCGACCTGGACCGCATCGTCGCGGAGCTGACGCCGGCCCGCGCAAGGCTTGCGGCGAAAATCGCCGCCGTGCCCGACCAGATCCGCGGCTACGGCCACGTCAAGCAAGCGTCCGTCGGCCCCGCCGAAGCCGAGCGAGCCGAACTCTGGGCGCAATGGGAGAATCCGGCGCCGGCGACGACGCTGATCGACACGCGACGGGCGGTGCAGGCTTAAGGTCCCTTCTCCCCTTGCGGGAGAAGGGAAATCAGCGTTTGCGGAAGCGCGCCGCTTCCTTGGCGAGCGACGACTCCCAGGACGCCGGCGCGTCGTCCTCCGCCTGGAACGGCAGGCTCCCCGCCACCCCGCGGATCGCCAGCCAGAGCTGCTGGTTGAACTGGCCCAGCATCCGCATCGGCCGGCGCCTGGCGTCGCGCACGTCCCAGCCCTCGGCCTCGAAGGCGTCGACCTGGTCGGAGAGCGGCAGGCGATCGACATCGTCCCAATCCGCCGGTCGCGCGGTTGCCTCCGCCTGATCGGCGGTGAGGCCGAAAAGGGCCGTCGAGCAGGCGTCGATCTCAGGATAGTCGGCGCGGTGTTCCTCGGCCGCGTAGGCCGGCTTCATCAGCGCCTTGGTCTCCAGGTCGGCCATGCCGGGCAGGTCGATCAGGCGGCGCAGCTTGGGCTTGTCCATGCCGCCAGACATAACCGCCTTCCCCGGCCGCGCCGATAGGCTATCTCTGGGTCTCAACCCCAGCGCGGAGCGACTTAATGGCCGGCCTGAAGGACAAGCGCGGCTTCATCGACAAGGACCGCCTCGACCTGACCGAACGCAAGGCCGTGGAGTACTGGATGAAGCGCTGGGGCGTCACCCGCGAGCAGCTCACCACCGCCCACCGCAAGGTCGGCCGCCTGACCAAGGACATCGCCGCCGAACTCGGCAAGAAGCGCTGATGGTGTTCGATTTCGACGCGGTGGTGGTCGGCGCGGGCGCGGTGGGCCTGGCCTGCGGCTACGCCCTCGCAAGGCGCGGCCTGACGGTGGCGGTGCTGGAGAAGGAGGAGATCATCGGCCAGGGCGTCTCCTCGCGGAACTCCGAGGTGATCCACGGCGGGCTCTACTACCCGACCGGCTCGCTGAAGGCGCGGCTCTGCGTGCAGGGCCGCCGGGCGCTCTACGCCTTCCTGGAGGCGCGCAAGATCGACTTCGACCGCTGCGGCAAGCTCGTCGTGGCGAGCGAGACCGCCGACGTGGAACGCCTGGACGCCATCCTCGAACAGGCCCGCACCAACGGCGTCGAGGGCATGCGGCGGCTTTCCAGGGCCGAGGCCCTGGCGCTGGAGCCGGAGCTGCGGGTCGAGGCCGCGCTGCTGTCGCCGCAGAGCGGCGTCTTCGCCAGCCACGACTACATGTCCGCCCTGCAGGGGGAGATCGAGGCCGCGAACGGTGCGGTGGTGCTGGCCACGCCCTTCGAAGGCGCGACGCCGCTGGAGGCCGGGGGCTTCTCCGTCCGCGCCGGCGGGGCGGAGCCGACCACGCTCACCTGCCGCCTGCTGGTCACCGCGCCCGGGCTCTCGGCGCAGGCGGTGGCGGCGACCATCGAGGGCTTCCCGGCCGGCCGCATCCCGGCCCGCCACCTCGGCAAGGGCCGCTACTTCCGCCTGACCGGCAAGGCGCCCTTCAGCCGGCTGATCTACCCGCCGCCGATTCCCGGCGCGCTCGGCACCCACTATCGCCGCGACCTCGGCGGCCAGGCGGTGTTCGGGCCGGACCTCGTTTTCGTGGAGACCGAGGACTACACGGTGGAGCCGGACGCGGCCGAGGGCTTCTACGGCTACATCCGCAGGTTCTGGCCGGCCCTGCCGGACGGGGCGCTCAGCCCCGACTACGCCGGCATTCGCCCCAAGCTGCACGGCCCGGGCGAGCCGCAGCCGGACTTCCAGCTCGACGGCGAGGACATCCACGGCCTGCCGGGCCTGATGGCCCTCTTCGGCATCGAGAGCCCCGGCCTCACCTCCTCCCTCGCCATCGGCGAAGAGGTGGCGGACCGGCTCGGCGCATAGAAAAAAGCCCCTCCCCCTTGCGGGGAGGGGTTGGGGTGGGGGTGTAGGCCTGGGAATCGCCGATTGGGCTAGCCAGCGCCGGACTGGGAGACTCCTGCGCCAACACCCCCACCCCCGACCCCTCCCCGCAAGGGGGAGGGGAGCCTATTGGTCAGGCTGGTTGAAGGCCCAGTTGACGCCGAACGGGTCCTTCAGCTGGCCGAAGATGTCGCCCCAGAACTGCTTCTCCAGCGGCACGACCACCTCGCAACCGGCGGCGAGCGCACGGTCCCACCAGACTTGCGCGTCCGGCACGAGCAGCTGCATGACGAAGCTGTTCGAGGGCTGGTGCGGCATGCCCATCTCCGGAAAGGCGTCTGAGAGCATCACCGAGCCGCCGTTGATCAGGATGTGGGCGTGCATCAGCCGCGCGCCGTCCTCGGCCGGCATCGCCGCCAGCTCCTCGGCGGCGAACGCCTGCTTGTAGAAGTCGATCGCCTTGCGGGCGCCGACGAGGCTCAGCGAGGGGATGACGCCGGGCTCCATCACGCGGGCCCGGTCGTCCTTGATCTCCAGTTCGAGCGCGGGCATCGGCGTCTCCTCTAAAAAGTCCTGGCGAGCTCGGCGAGCTGGTCGGCGCACTGCCCCCAACCCTCGTGGAAGCCCATCTCGACATGCTGCTTGACGTCCTCGTCGGTCCAGTGGCGGGCGCGGGCGACATAGCGGGTCTTGCCGTTCCCGAGGTCCTCGAAGGTCACGATGGCGACCATGAACGCCTTGTCGGTCGGGACCCAGCCCTCGGTGAAGGCGTCGGTGAACACCAGCTTCCTGCCGGGCACGACTTCCAGATAGGTCCCCGGGTTCGGGTATTCATTGCCCTCGGGATCCTTCATGACTACCAGGCTCCTGCCGCCGGGGCGCACGTCCTGATCGACCCTGGCGATCGTCCAGGGCTTGGGCACGAACCACTGCTTCATCAGCTCCGGCTCGGTCCAGCAGCGATAGAGGGTCTCGGCGGGCGCCTCGATGATCCGCTCGAGGACCAGTTCACGGTCGTTGATCGGCTTGGCGTCAGTGTCGTCGAACATCGTCTCAGTCTCCTGATCGGACCGGCGCGGCCCGCTCTGTTGGCGTTGCTCCAAGGACGAGTGGTGGTGCGACCTTCCGACTCTCCGCCGAACTTTTTTGTGGCGATTTCTCCTTCTCCCCTTGCGGGAGAAGGAAGCTTAGGCCCGCCGCTTGCCCTCTTGCGCCAGGCGGTCGAGATGCTGGCGGATGTGGGCGGCCTCGGCCGGCGTATTGGCGAGCGCGATGGCGCGGCCGAAGGCGTCGCGGGCCTCGCGGTCACGGTCGAGCTGCAACAGCAGCGCGCCGCGCAGGCCGTGGAAGTGGAAGTAGCTGTCCAGCCGCTCGCCCAGCGGGTCGACCAGCGCCAGCGCCGCCTCGGGGCCTTGGGTCTTGGAGACCGCCACCGCGCGGTTCAGCGTCACCACCGGCGAAGGCTGCATGCGCTCCAGCGCCTGGTAGATCAGGTCGATCTCGCCCCAGTCGGTATCCTCGGGCCGCTTCGCGCGGGCGTGCAGCGCCGCGATCGCCGCCTGCGCCTGGTAGGGACCCGGACGGCGATGGCGCACGGCCTTGTCGATCAGCGCCAGGCCCTCGGCGATCTGCTTGCCGTTCCAGAGCGAGCGGTCCTGGTCGTCCAGCAGGATCACCTGGCCCCCCGAGTCGAAGCGCGCCGCCGCGCGGGCGTTCTGTAAGAGCATCAGGGCGGTAAGGCCCATGATCTCCGGCTCGGTCTGGTAAAGGCGTAGCAGCAGACGCGAGAGCCGGATCGCCTCGGCCGCCAGGTCGCTCCTCGCATCGGGCGCGTCCGGCGGGGCCGAGTAGCCTTCGTTGAAGACCAGGTAGAGCATGGCCGCCACCGCCGCGAGCCGTTCGGCCCGCTCCACGGGCCCGGGGGTCTCGAAGGCGACGCCGGCCTTGGCGACGCGGCCCTTGGCGCGGGTGATCCGCTGCTCCATCGCCGTCTCGCCGACCAAAAAGGCGCGGGCGATCTGCTTCACCGACAGGCCCGAGACGATCCGCAGGGCCAGCGCGATCTGCGCGGTCGGCGGCAGATCGGGGTGGCAGCAGATGAACAGCAGGCGCAGCACGTCGTCGCGATAGTCGGAGCCGTCCAGCCGCTCGGCCATCGGCGTCTCGACGTCGTCGAGGTCGGAGAGCTGGTCCTCCTGCGGCATCGCCACGTGCCGGCTCTGCCTGCGGGCGACATCGATGCCGGCGTTGCGCCCGACCATGATCAGCCAGGCGGCCGGATCGCGCGGCGGGCCGTTCTGCGGCCAGTTCTTCAGCGCGCGCAGGCAGGCGTCCTGGAAGGCTTCCTCGGCCCGGTCCAGATCGCGGAAATAACGGAGCAGCGCCCCCACGGCCTGGGGACGGGCCGCCGTCAGCGCCGCGTCGATCCAGGCCAGGTCGCTCACGCGCCGAGGTCCGACGGCTTGTAGATCGACATCGGCCGCACCTCGTAGCAACCGCCGATCGGATTGGCCTCGGCCAGCTCGCGGGCGAACTGCAGCGCCTGCTCCAGGTCCTCAACATCGGCCACGTAGAAGCCGAGCAGTTGCTCCTTGGTCTCGGCGAACGGCCCGTCGATGATCAGCGGCTCGGAACCCGTCTTGCGAAGCGTGGTGGCCGCCGTGGTCGGCAGCAGGCGCGCCACCGGGCCAAGCCGGCCCTGCGCCGACCAGCGGTCCTGCACGGCCTGCAAACGCGCCATGCACGCCTCGTCCTCCTCCCTGGACCAGGCGCTCGTCACGTTCTCGTCGTTGTAGCAGAAGATGGCGTAGAGCATCGCTTGGGCCTCCGGCGTCGAAGGGGTTTTCCTACAACGCGCTCGGTCCAAGGACGACGAGGGCGCCGCCGGGCCGACAGCCCGCGGCAAATTTTCGCAGCCCCGCCCCGTTAAGCAAATGTTCCGGGCGGACGCCTAGCCATCCCTGGGTGAGCACGGGGGCGATATGTATCTGAAGTGGCGTACGCTGTCGCAGCTGGATGCGGTGGCTCTGGATTCCCGCCGGCTGGGCGTTTCGCGCGTCGCGGCGGCGGTGGCGGTGGCCGCGCTGGTCGGCCCGGCGCTGGGCTGGACCGTCGCGCTCGGCTGGGGCGCGGCGATCCTCCTGGTGGAGGCGGCGACGCAGGTCGTGACCCTCCCCTTCGCGCGGCCGGGCCCCCCCACCAACGCCCAGCGGATCGGCTATCTCGGCTCGGCGCTGATCGGCTGCTGCCTTTGGCTGACGCTCAGCCTGATCTTCTGGTTCGACGAGGCACGCGGGTCGCGGTTCGTGGCCCTGGTGATCTGGTCGGCGCTGCTGATGAACTCGATCAGCTTCGCCTTCCGCGCGCCGCTCGCCATGGTGGTGCTGGCGAGCCCCGTCGCCGCGACCATGCTGGTCACCCCCTGGACAGGGTCCGGGTTCGACGGCCCCAACCACGCCCTGGCGGTGGTGGGCCTGGTGATCTTCGTGGCCTACGCCGCCATCTCGGCGCAGCGGAACGTGACGGCCGCCCAGAGCCTGGCGCAGGCCACCGACGATCTCGCCGCCGCCCGCGAGGCCGCCGAGGCCGCCAACATCGCCAAGAGCCAGTTCCTGGCCACCATGAGCCATGAGATCAGGACGCCGCTCAACGGCGTCATCGGCATGACCCAGGCTATGGAGCGCGAGCCCCTGCCCGAGCCGCAACGCGAGCGTCTGGGCGTCATCCGCAAGGGCGGCGAGACCCTGCTGACCCTGCTCAACGACCTCCTCGACCTGTCGCGGATCGAGGCCGGCCGCCTCGAACTCGAGGACGGCGTCATCGATATCGCCGAGATCGCCCGCGGCGCGCGCGACACCTTCCAGGCGCTGGCGGTCGACAAGGACGTGCACCTGGAGCTGGCCATCGCGCCGCAGGCCGAGGGCTTCTGGAGCGGCGATCCCACCCGCGTGCGCCAGGTGCTGCACAACCTGGTCTCCAACGCCGTGAAGTTCACCGCCAAGGGCGAGGTGCGGATCGCCGCGACCCGCGAGGGCGGCGCGCTGCGCATCGCCGTCAGCGACACCGGAGTGGGCATCCCGCCGGAGGCCCTGCCGCAGCTCTTCGAGAAGTTTCACCAGGCCGACGCCTCGACCACCCGCAAGTTCGGCGGCTCGGGCCTGGGCCTGGCCATCTGCCGCGAGCTCGCCGGGCTGATGGGCGGCGCGCTGACGGTGGAGAGCCGGCTGGGCTTCGGCTCAACGTTCACCTTCACCCTGCCGGCGGAGCCGCGCGAGGCGCCGGCGGCGGTCGACACGCAACCGCTCGCGCCGGCCGCGCCGTTGGCGCTGCGGGTGCTGGCGGCCGAGGACAATCCGATGAACCAGCTGGTGCTTCGCACCCTGCTCGGCCAGCTCGGCGTCGAGCTGGAGATCGCGGAAGACGGCGCGGCGGCCGTCCAGGCGGCGCGCGAGGCGAGCTGGGACCTGATCCTCATGGACGTGCAGATGCCGGTGATGGACGGCCCGGCCGCCACCCGCGCGATCCGGGCGGCCGAGGCGGCGGCCGGCGCGCCGCGCACGCCCATCCTGGCGCTGACCGCCAACGCGATGGCCCACCACGAGGCGGAATATCGGGCGGCGGGGATGGACGGGCTGGTGGCCAAGCCGGTCCAGGTCGATCACCTGGTGGCGGCGATGGAGAACGCCCTTTCCCCGGCCTCCTCCCGCGAAGCCGGGCGGGCGGCGAACGCGAACCGCTCGACGAACGCCCAGAGCTCGCCGACTTCCCGGGCCGCCGCCGCGTCCATCGACTCCTCCACCGAGCGTCCGGCTTCCAGGGCGGTCTGATAGATCGCGCGGCTACGCAGCAGCGCCGGCGCGACCGGCAGGCGCATCACCCGCAGCGCCTCCAGCGCCTTCTTCACCGCCGGCGGCTCGACGCCGTCACGCGGCGGCGGCGCCTGATTCAGCACCACCAGGTGCGGCTTCCTGAGCTTGCGCACCACCTCGGCGGTCTGCAGCGCCGCGGCGAGGTCGAGGAAGGTGGGGCGCACCACCATCAGCACCAGATCGCTGAGCGCCACCGCCTGGGCCACCGCCTCGTCGAAGCTGCCGGGCGTGTCGATCACCAGGGCCTCGTGGCCCTGCCGGACGCTGGTCATCTGCACGGCGGCGAGCGCCCGCCCCGGGGCCTCGACCGCGCCCGGGCCATCGCCTGTCCGGCCACGCATCACCTCGCTGGAAGACCCCTGCGGGTCGGCGTCGGCGAGCAGCGTCTTGCGCCCGCGCAGGTGCGCCGCCAGCGCCAGGTGCGCTGCAACCGTCGTCTTGCCGGCGCCGCCTTTTCTGGCGACCACTGCAATCGTCCGCATGGACTTGCCAATTCTTCAGCCGGACTTTCCGCCCGGCAGAGCCGTGAATCAGATTCGGACGGCCGGCTCCACCCAGGCCGCGGCGTTCTGACGCATTTCTCGTTCACGGTTGCGGGAGCGGGCGGCTGAGGACTCCGCGCGGCCGATCCGCGCGGAGCCCTCAGTCGCCGAGATCGAGTTGCGCCGTCCACCACTTGGCCGAGGCTTCCAGGTCGCTGGCCTCGACCCGCGTCCAGCCGGGCGCCGGGCCGCGGTCCTGTTCCAGCTGGCGGGCGAGCACGGCGAGATCGGCGTCCGACGCATCGCCCGTGCGCGCCGCCACCCGCGCCTCCAGCACCTGGCGCGGCGCCTCCAGCCAGACCCCGTGAAACTCCGCGCCGCAGGCCCGCGCCATCGCCTCGGCGCGAGCGCGGTGCTCGGGGTTCAGGAAGGTGGCGTCGAGCGCCACCGAATGGCCGGCATGCAGGATCTGCCCGGCCTCGGAAATCAGGTCGGCGTAGGTCTGGTCCGGCCCGGCCCGGTAAGACTCCGGCGGCAGCCGATCCAGCGGCCCGACACCGGCGTGGCGCTTCCTCACCTCGTCGTTGCGCAGCACCACCGCCCCCGGCGAGGCGCCCAGGCCCGGCGCGATCAGCCGCGCGAAGGTCGACTTGCCCGAGCCCGAATAGCCGCCCACCGCCACCATTCGCCGCGGCCGCCCCGGCAGGTGGTCGCGCGCGGCGGCGATATAGGCTTTCGACCCGTCGAGATCGCCGCCGTAGCCGCAGACGTGCGCGCGCACGCCGGCCCGCACGGCCATCATCAGCGGCAGGGCGGCCAGGCCCTCGTAGACCGTGGTCCCGAAGCCGCGCGCCGCCTCGTCGAGATAGCCCGAGAGCACCCGCACGCCGGCGTCGCGCCGGCGGCGAAAGTCGAGGTCCATCAAGAGAAAGGCGAGGTCGTACTGCACGTCGATGTCGGAGAGCACGTCGTTGAACTCGATGCAGTCGAAGAGCGTCGGCGTGGCGCTCTCCAGCAGGATGTTCCCCAGATGCAGGTCGGCGTGGCAGTGACGCGCCAGCCCCAGCCCCTTGCGCCGCTCCAGCAGCACCGCGTGCCGGTCGAACACCGTGTCCAGCCGGGTCAGCATGGCCGCCGTCTCACCCGCCCATTCCTCGCCGAGCTGCGGCCCGAGCCGGGTCAGGAGGTCGGCGTTGGAGCGGATGGTGTAGCCGAGCGCCGCCGTGCCGCCGCCCTCGGGCCGGACGGTCGCCGCCGCGTGCAGCCGCGCGATGGTGCGGCCCAGCGCCTCGGCGACGTCGCCGGTCAGCGCCCAGGGCTGGTTGGAGAGCACCGCCTCCTGGGCGAAGCGGCGCATCTGCAGGGCGTATTCGATGGTCTCGCCCGCGCCGTCGAGCGCCAGGCCCGCGGCCTCGCGCGTGATGCGGTGGACGCCGCGATAGATGTCGGCCTCGGCGGTGGCCTTGGCGTTGAACGCCTGCTCGCGCTCCAGCGCCCAGCGGCGCTTCTCCAGGGTGGTGTAGTCGAGGAAGCCGAAGTCCACCGGCTTCTTGACCTTGAAGGCCCGCTCGCCGGTCAGGAACACCCAGGCGATCGGCGTCTCGATCACCTCGTCGGCCGAGGCGGCGAACCAGTCGGCGACCTCAGATGGGGTCACGGCCCGGCCCTGCGTGGTTCGAGACGCGGCCCTGCGGGCCACCCTCACCATGACTAGGTTTTTGCGCTTCTACTGACTCGTCATCCTGAGGAGCGCGTAGCGCGTCTCGAAGGACGCACCTCACGGAAACAGCCTCGACGTCGTCCAGCCCTCGCCCTGGCGGGTGAACACCAGCCGCTCGTGCAGCCGGAACGGCCGGTCGCGCCAGAACTCGATCACCCGCGGCGCGACGCGGAACCCCGACCAGTGCGGCGGGCGCGGCACCTTGCCGAGGCCGAACTTCAGCCCCGCCTGCGCCACTCGCTTCTCCAGCGCCAGGCGGTCCGGCAGCGGGCGCGACTGGTCGGAGGCCCAGGCGCCGATCTGGCTGTGGCGCGCGCGGGTGGCGAAATAGGCGTCGGCCTCGGCCTCGCTCACCTGGCTGACCTCGCCGCGCACCCGCACCTGCCGGCGCAGCGACTTCCAGTGGAACACCAGCGCGGCCTTCGGATGCGCCAGCAGCTCGCGCCCCTTGGCGCTCTCGAAGTTGGTGTAGAAGGTAAAGCCCCGCGCATCGACGTCCTTCAGGAGCACCATGCGCGCGTCGGGCCTCCCATCGGCGTCGACCGTGGCCAGCGTCATGGCGTTGCCGTCGTTCGGCTCAGCCTTGTTGGCTTCCGCCAGCCAGTCCTGGAAGAGCGCGATCGGGTCCTCGGCGCTGAGCAGCGCCGGCGGCGTGGCTTCGGCGACCTGACGCACATAGTCGTCCTCGGTCGGGCTGCGCGGGATCACCTCGTCGGTCATGTGGACGCCTATACCTCTCCCTCCCCTTCGTGGGGAGGGTGGTCGCCTATCCTTCTCCCCTTGCGGGAGAAGGTGGCGCGAAGCGCCGGATGAGGGGTCGAAGACCATCGACGCCTCGAACAGCAGATCGGCCCGATGCGGATGGCGAGTTTGAGAGACCCCTCATCCGTCTCGCTCCGCG